>JBCCXQ010000020.1:0-47484 GCA_039191365.1 Cyanobacteria bacterium P01_F01_bin.13
CTACCTGCTCACACTGCTTAGTTAATAGGTTGCAGATAAACCTGATATAGGTATTATTTCATTCAAATAGGGGAAGGTAGCTTGTAGAGTTGCCTTCCCTTTATTTTCAAAGTTGAGTTTTGTAGCAAACTTCCTATGTATTAGGAGATTTGCACGTCACATTGGCGTTATAACTGAATATCTCTGGAGGATATAAATTTTCCTGACCAATGTTGCCAACGCTATACTTGTGGCACCATCGCTAGTAAGCAACAAGCATCGATATCTGTTGTTTAAAGGTGAGTCAGGTTGAGTCAACTGAATAGGAAAATGTCTTATCTAAAAAATGCCCTTACGGTTACTCTGCTATCCCTCACAATAGCTGGTCTACAGTATTTTCGATTAACACAGCAAAAGCAAGGAATTAGAACTGTTGCCCCAACGGCTGAACAGCAGACCATTGACGCGACTAAACTCAAAACCATTAATCAGCTCCCCACCTTTGGTTTCGAAAATCTGCTAGCTGATGGCCTATTTCTTAACTTCTTACAATACTTTGGTGATACACAACAGCGACGGCAGTTTGGCTATGATTTAGCCCCCCTGTATTTTGAAGGCTTAATTGAGCGTGACCCGCTCTTTACAGACGCCTATTTGTACCTTTCCAACACCCTTTCTCTACGGATGGGCAGACCCCAGCTGGCTATTCAATTAATGGAAAAGGGACTAGCTTCCATGAGGCCGAACCTGCCTCCCCGCTCTTACTATGTCTGGCGATTTAAGGCCATTGATGAACTGTTATTTTTAGGTGACGGAAAAGCTGCAAAACAATCATATGAAAAATCAGCTGAGTGGGCGCAACAATCTTCAGATGAAGAAGCGCCTCTGGTGGCTGAGCTTTCCAGCAAGACAGCTCAGTTTCTTGCTAAAAACCCCGTCAGCCGAGCGGCACAGATTAGTGCCTGGGCTCAGGTATTAGTGGCAGCTAGAGATGAAGAAACCGAAAAAATTGCCACTGAGAGGATTGAAGCATTGGGAGGCACAATCGTCGTTAATGAAGAAGGTCAGGTTTCTGTCAACTTTAATATCTATGATGAATAGCTCAGGTTAGTTAGCAATCGACCTGAGTAACTTTTCCCTCATAGGTTGTAGTGTCGTATCCCATTCGGGAAAATATCTAGGCGAGGGAAACAGCTCTTCAAAAAACCGTTGGACGGGTAAATTTTCAATCCGTGGCTGATAATCTTTTGGGTGTACACCATCAATATGTCGACTCAACACACCAAAGCCTGACCGTTGATTACGAGGCTCAACCATGGGAGCGGTTCTTTTTAGCCAATCTTCAAAGCTACTGGCTACATCCATGCTCACCAGCAATTGGTCTACTCGTTCTGTCGCAGTAGTGCGTTCTAACTTTGGCATATCAGTCGGTGTTATTGTTAGGAGCTGAGTCAAAAGGGCCTGACGCTGTTCAGGATGAAACCAAGCCTGAATCGCGAAATAAGCAGGGCCAACAAGACCAGTCAGGTTTTCTTCAGCTAAAACATTCTCTTGTGACAATGCAATGAAGGCCGCACCTAGCTCACTGCTGGCCTTTTTCCAATCATCGGATGCAGCAGAGTGGTTTCCTTGCCACCAGTAGAAACTTCCTCGCAAACGGTATAAATATGCATCGAGCTGCAATGACGGCTTTGCTAACAAGGTTGAACATTGTTCTATCGCTTGTTGTAGAACAGGTTCATAGAGTGGGGCAAACTGAGGAAAATTCCAAATACCACTGGATATAACAGTAGGATAACGCAACACCTCTAAGGTCAGCGCTTTAAGGGCTAAATCAGCATTTCCTGAGCGGAGTAGGCTATAGCCTAGCCCCAGAAACGCACCTGGCTTGGCAGGAATCAGCTGAGCTGCGTTCGCAAACGCAGCCGTTGCCTGTTGGGGATTTACTGAGATCAACAACCAACCGAGATTGGATTGGCCAAATTCTTGATAGGGTGAAACTCGGTTACCCTCAATAAACCAGTTAATCGCATCGTCTCGAAATCCATCAGGATTCTGAAAACTAATATCGCCCAGTTGCCAGCCTAGTTGGTAAGGATAATAGCTTTCCCAAGGGGCCAATGTATGAGCTTGTTGAAGCTGCTCTCTAAAGGTTTTTAAGTCCTCTTGTTTTAGGGCTTGAAAGGCATTGCTAGAGACTGCCCAAGCACGATGAATAGGAACAAGCCATAGCAGCATCGCCAAAACTATCCCAACACCACCGACAGTGATGAGTCGCTGTGGTTTTGCCTGAGTTACGCTAAGTGGTGGAGATGAAAATGTTTTACTCAGGATCGCTGCATAGAGAACAATTACACCGCTGATGCAAATATTATCGAGCTGGTAATCAGTAAGACTGAGTAGGCCATAGCCTAAAAGACCCACAACCATGCCCCAAACCAGAGGCCTCGGCAGCGAGTGGGGCTGGGGAGAAGACTGTAACCATCGCCAAGTTGCAATCGTCAACAAAACAATCAGAAGCAGCGCACTGACAATGCCCATGCCACCAAGTTCTGCCCATAGCTGAGTAGGCGTACTGTGAAGCTGAAAGTGTAGCTCAGCTTCTCTACCGGCCCAGTAGGGGCGATAGAGCTGATACAACATAGGTACACTACCTGGGCCTGCACCTAGCAGTGGGTGATCCCAGCCCATATGCCAACCGATCACATTAGTAATCCAACGGTAAACTAGTTCTCCGCTGGCAAAATCTCCCCGTGAAACAGCTGAGATTAAATTACGTGCGCGAACATTAGCAAGGGCACCACCCGCTAACACGAGAAATGCTATTGCAGCTAATAATGCAAGTCTGAGTTTTGACACTTGACTGTGCCATAGGGCAATTCCCCCTGCAAAAACCGCAATGATGACCAGGGCCAATAATCCTCCCCGCGAGCTGGTGGTATATAAATCAATTACCCCTAATAAACATCCACTCAACCCAATCCAGCGCCAACGTCCCTGGCTGACGATAGTAAACCCGCCCAACAGCGGCAAAATCAACAACAGATAACCCGCCACATAGTTTTGATGACCGATGGGATGCCAGTTGCGCAAACTGAGCCGATTGAAATTAAACGTTTCGCTAATTCCAAACTGTTGCAAACTATCTAAACGGACAAGTTCTGGCAGATAGGTTTGGATTATCCACAGACCTAAGCTGATCAGGATAAAGGCTATCCCCAAGGCGGCTTGAAATTGAAGCAGTTTTAGGGCGCGTTGCGATGTTGTTATCCATCCTGAAATAGCGTACGCAGCAGCAACAAAGCCCAGGGCAGCCAACCCATACCAGTGGGCCTGATGTGGAAACTCTGCAAACAAGGTGGATAGAACGATACCTAACACCAGTAACACAATGGCGATATCGAGTCCTGACCCCAGTTGAAACTGTCTGATTGGTTTAAACCACAGCTGCCACAATAGCCATAGTATGGGCAGTCCCAGGGTTATCTGCCAAACAAATACCCAGGGCCAAGAAACCATCATGGAATGGCTGCTGGGTAATAGGGTAAACAAACTATAAAGAGCCCCAAAGAGAATCCCTAGAAGAGTTCCATCGGATGATTTAGAAGCAGACTGAGCCATCTGTAATCTTGGTATAGCTGTTGATGTAACACTCTAGGTGTTTTAATACTAGCCGGGCAATTCGTTGGATAATTTGTTGGTTTTAAACTGACGATGGGGTGAGTTGAAATTGGTTGCGAGTGGGGTGGGGCAGTCCTAGTCGCTCTGTTCGTACCTGATCTACTAACTCGTCTAGGGCTAATAATTCTCGCGGCCAGGTCAAGGAAAACAGGTTGAGGGACATGGGTAAGGAATACTGACGTAAATTGTCAGGCTTTAGGATAGATGAAATCTGGTTGGCGTAGTAGCTGCGATAGAGTAAGGCCATGGCTACCCGTTGGTTGTCTCCCACTGGCAGTGTATTGGACTGGAGCCATTCTTTCAGGTCACGATGTGTGGTGATATGCGATCGCAACACCGCTTGTTCCGCCTGCTCTATACCAATCGTTTGCAAATAGTCAGACAAATACTCTTCAGGTCTGACCCACGCCCTCAGCAGACGACATCCCTGGGCATCGTCAGAAGCAGTAGCCACACAGCGATCAAGTAAATCAACTGCCTGCTCAGGCACTGTTTCCACAGTCAGTAAGGCCTGTAGCAGTAAACGGCTTTCGTCGACAATCTGCACGGGTTGAGCAGAATCAGACCACCAGCGGACAGCAGCAATATGCTCCCGAAGCTGATTTCTTAAGGAGTGGTCAGAAGGTAGCTGGGTGAGTACTGTTTGATAGTGCTGTAGGACCCGTTCGAAAACGGGCTTTTTTAAGGCTGCTAAATCCTGTTGCCAGCTGTCAAAAATTAGGGTTTGAGGATTGATCAAACTCTCTAGAGCCAACGCTTCAATCGCCGCCTCTGTATTACCGGTAGCCTGGTAAGTTAGCCCCAACAAGTAATAGCTTTGATTCTTACTTCTAGGACTGAGCTGTACCACCTTACTAATAGTATTATGGGCTCTTGCCACATCCCCCAACTGCCAAGCTAAAACAGCAACATTTTGGTTAAACCACAAATCGTCGGGAGCCACGTCCAGTGCTTGTTGGTAGAGATTGAGTGCCTCTTGTTGGAGCGTACGTTGCTTCTCATCGTTGATAGTTTGGGCCAGTTCACTCAGCTGTTGCGCCCCTAAAGCCTTGGGTGTGGGATCCCAGGGAGCCAATATAGCAGCCGTGTAAAACTTTGTATCAGCAGTGGTGAGAACACCCTGGCGGATTAACCCTTGTCCCTGATGGGTTAATAGGAGGGAAAGATCCATTCGTAGCCAAAATTGCACCGTAAGCGCAACGATGGCCAGTATTAACAAACTTAGCCATCGTCTGGTCCGCTGCAGCATCTGCCGAGAGGCTAGCAAGTCCCCTTGTTTTATAAGAGCCGCTAGCAAGATCACCAGCGTCGTCGCAATGGGAATATTCTCCAGCTGGTAGTCGCTGAGGCAAGACACTCCATAGCCCACAAACCCAACACCCAATACTAGATTTAGCTGCCGCTCTTGAGGGCTGGGCAACATTCTCTTTAAATTGCGCCATAGCCTGACCAAGCAGACGATCATGCCCAGCAGGACAACAGCTCCTCCCAGGCCCAACTCAACAACGATTTGCAGAGGGGTATTGTGCAGTTGCTGCACCTGGTTCAGACCTGTACCTGCCGCTATAGGTCGATAGCGTTCGTATACCCTACCCAGATTGCCAGGTCCCAGACCTAGCAACGGATGCGCTTGCAAAATATTACCTGCGGCCTGAGCCATAAAGACACGATCTCTAGCGGGACCGTCATTTACCACGGGGTAACTGGCAGAACTCTGCGCAAGGTTGAGGGGTACTAGTGCCCGCACTCGTGGATTGCTGCCTAAAACCACTATCCCTAAACAGAGGGCCACAGCCGATAAGGCGATAATGCGCCAGCGTATCTTGCCCCGACTGCGGAGGATGCCCCCCAGCAGGGCAATCACCACAAGAACGATGCCCCCTAACCAGGCTCCCCGTGACCCCGAGGCATACAGCGCAATCGCCACGACCAGACCCACAATGCCGTAGCTCCAACGCCGCCAGCCAGAATGCCACCACCCTAGTCCGACGGCTAGAGGCAGAACTAAGACGAAATATCCACCGGTAAAGTTGTGATGCCCTAAGGGGAAACGGTTACGAATAGCATCATAGAAATCATCCGATAGCCACATGTCTGCTGTAGGTCGCCACAGCACCAGGCTAATAATGGCTGCGATCGCACCCACCCAAACCAGTCCCTGAGCTAGCTGCTGAGAGCTAAAGCGACTGTTGCGTACTCCGTAGAGTAAAACAACGTAACACCCCACTAACAAGCTATATTTCAGGGCAACCATTGGAAACAATGACGTGGCACTGCTCACAAGCAGACATACCAGCAGCCCCACCATTAACCAGTCAAACCCAAAGCCCAGGCGATAAAAAGGCTGGTGAAACTGTCTCAGATGCCACAGACATCCCCCTAGTACTATTAGGAAGGCCCCCTGCCACACCACTATCCAGGGCCAACCCACCATGCGAAAATAGCTATCGGGCAGCCATGCAAAAACCGCTAACCCCAACAGACCGAGGCTGAGTAGTTTGTCATGTCCAGTGAGCTTGGCACCCATAGGGTTCTGAGGGAGAGGAACAAGGGTAAGGGTTAAAAGGGCAAGGGGTTAGTAGGCGCCCAATCCGTTCAAAACAATGCGCAGTGTGGCCACCAAAATTTCTAGGTCCAGGTTGAGTGACCAGTTGTCGATGTAGTGCAGGTCCAAGCGGGCGGCGTCATCAAAGGTTTCAATATCAGAGCGGCCTGACACTTGCCATAGACCTGTTATCCCGGGCAATACCTGGTGGCGAATATGGTGCCATGGTTCAAACTGAGCGATGTCCCGCAGGGGCAAAGGGCGGGGGCCGACCAAACTCATCTGCCCCAGCAGCACATTAAAGAGTTGGGGCAGTTCATCTAAACTGCTGCGTCGCAAAAATCGCCCTACTGTCGTCACCCGTGGATCGTGCTCAAGTTTGAACATGATGCCATCCGTAGTTTGGTTTTGCTGTTCCAGCTCCGCCTGGCGCTGGGGGGCATCCACCGCCATCGTACGAAATTTCCACACCTGAAAGACCGCCCCCTTGAGCCCCATGCGCTCCTGACGAAAGAAAATAGGCCCAGGCGATGTCAGCCGGATTGTGATCGCAACCCCTATGAACAAAGGACTCAGCAACAGGATGGCCACAGCTGTCAGGCCATAATCTAGCCATCGCTTAATCCGGTAGTCCACGCTCTGAAATACTGAGGTTTCAATCATCAGCGTCGGCAACCCGGCCACAATCTCTGGCATTCCACGCCGATACAGCATTTCCCGACTCGACGGCAACAACCGCAGGGGAATATTGGCCCTGCGTAGTCGCCAGTACAGCCCCGAAGCCAGCTCTACATCCGGGACATCCTCCGCAAAAACTTCATCGGGCTGGGCCATTAGAATCCGCTGAAATGTTGCATCTGTATTAGCTGTGGAGACCATGGCAGCCCCCACTACCTGATAGTGGGACCGCTTCTCCAATGTCTTGGACAGGTGGTGCATCCGATTGGCATCGGTAATTAAAAAGACCCGCGAGGGCGACCGTGCACCTTGCCAGGCGGCCAATAAGCCATTAGTACAAAGGCGGGTGACTAAGACCAAGACCACACTCCCTACCCAGGCACTAAAGAAAAGTGAGCGGGGTGCATCTAGCTTTGGATCGTAAAAGTAAGCCAGAACTAACGATACAAAGTAAACACAGCTCACCAGCTGAGCCGCCCGCAGATAATCCCGGGCTCGCACCGTAGCCCCATAGAGACCGTAGTGGGTAAACAATAACAGCGTTACCGCTGCAAATAGCCAGAACAAACTGGGCAGCCCCAACCATACCCACCACACTAACTGCTCGGGAATTGGCGAATAAAATTGGTTCAAAAATCGTGCCAGCTGCCAGGCTGATCCTAAGGCCAGGGCATCGCTTAGAAGCAGAAGTAGTACTCGAACACTACGCCACCCCAATAGCCGCCCCGGCTTTACCCAACGGTTGGCCCGAATATCTGTACTTACAGCAAACAGAGGATTCTGTCTGCGGCCTGGTTTTAGTGACGACGGCTCTTTCATTAAATGCCTGAGAAAATTGAGAGCACCCCCGCAGCATGCCAACCCTTAACCGGAGGAATGCTCTGAGTATGGCTTTAGGATAGACCGCAGCGCTCGATTCATTAACTGCAGTCCAAATAATATGAGAAATGTCGTATTGTTCAGCACGTAGCGTCGCCACAGTCGTCGCGGTTCCTGCCAGAGACGATAGGCCCATTCCAGTCCCCAAGCCATCATCCAGCGGGGGGCCTGGGACACTATTCCACTGTGAAAGCTAAAAGCCGCGCCAACACCAATCATGACGGCCTGGAGTTTGCCATGCTGCCGCGCCATCCATTCCTCCTGTTTAGGACAGCCCAACCCCACAAATACCACCGCCGCCCCAGACTGATGAATAGTTGCAATGTCAGCGGCTTCCTCCTCCGGAGTCAGGGGTCTGAATGGAGGTGCATGGTCCCCGGCAATGAGTAGATCTGGAAACTGCTGCTGTAAATTCTGGGACAGGCGTTGCACCATGGTCTCGGTACCGCCATAGAGGTAAATTGGCAGACATTCTTGGGTAGCGCGATCGCACCAGGCCAGCATTAAATCAGGGCCATACACCCGCGACTGGTGAGCAATGCCCAGCCATCGTAAGCCCCACACCAGGGGCATACCATCGGGGGTGACCAGGGCTGCCTGGTTCAGAATTCGGCGATAGGCCCGGTTCCAGTAGGCCGTCATCACCACGTGGACATTAGCGGCGACGATATAGCAGGATTGTTTGGCGTGAGCCCATAGGGAGATGCGATCGCAGGCGTCATCATACGTTGTGGCATCAACCCGCGTCCCTAAAATTTTTTCAGCACTCTGATTCAATTGCATTGCTTGCCCAATCAATGGGACCCATAACTATTAAGCCTAGCTAATAAACGATAAAAGACCCATTCTTTTCATCCAAGGTGCTTAACTGCTCTTACATACGGACTGATAAACTTGTGCAGTTTTTTCTGCCAGGCGTGGCCATGTGTAGTGGGTCTGTACCTTCTGGTATCCCGCTAACCCTAGCTTTGCGGCAACACTGCTATTTGACAGCAAATAATTAATCCGCTCTGCGATCGCATCCGTCTGCTGGGCCACCAAATATCCATCGACTTCATCAGCGATCAATTCAGACACAGCGGGAATAGGACAGCCAATCACCGGTTTCTTAAAGGACCATGCCTCCGTGTATACTCCGCCAAAGCTTTCCTGAGTAGACGGGACACACAACAGGGTGCAAGCAGCAAGAGCATCCGTTTTCTCCTGGAGAGAGACTTTACCTAATCGGTGAATACGAGGATGAGGATTTGCCTGAAATAATCGCTCAGACTGTTTAACCGCAGGACCAATAAACACAAACTCTGCATCAGGATGTTGTCGCCATACGGGTGCTGCTGCTGCCAGTAGCTTTGCATATCCCTTGTAAGGATAGTGCTGACCGAGGAAAAGCACTATCGGACCTTGCAGCTGATATTTACGACAAAAATCATCAGGGTTAGCCTCTTCTGCTAACACAGGGCCATGTCCCGTTATATGAATACGATCCTGAATAACACCTAACCCTGAAAGCACACTCTTTTCAGCTGCCGTCAGGGCAATAACAGCATCCGCCTGACGATAAAGCTTGAGATACTCACGATAGCGCCACCCCACCCAGCGAGGATGATGCACAGGGGTCAACAGAAAGGGAATATCTTGCCGTCGGGCCAACTGCCAAGATGCATAGGTCAAGCCTTCGCGACCAATGCGGACATTGTGGATCAAATCAACAGACTGAGCCAACTCCCGCAAATGAGCAACAATTGTTTTGGATAAGCTCGGAAGCACCGCCGACATACAGGGGTAGTAAAACGGCAACAAATAGCTCATCTTGAGCTTTTCTAACCAATTAAATCCCAGGCGACGAACATTAATAGTATCGATGGTGTAATCGTAGGAAGTATTATGTGCGCCAACGGTTGTGCCCCACAGCCAGTCCGTACGATTAGTGTTCCAAAAACTGGCTACCTGAATATCATGGCGTGTCCCCAACTGCTGAGCCAGCAGATGTTGGTGTAGCTGTGCACCTCCAATCGAAGGCGGATAAGCCGTAAGGGTATAAAGAAGATTCATCACACTGTAGCTAGAAATTAATTCGAACCCGTTTCTGCAGCCAGCCGATAAACATCAACAACTCGTTCGACACAAGTCTGCCAGCTAAACTGCTTCGACTGTTGAATAGACTGTTGACTCATGTGTTTTCGCAGGTCACTATCTGTCGCCACCTGCCATAGGGCCTGACAAAGATCACTCCTATCATGGGGATCAATCATGATGCCAGCCTCCCCTACCACCTCTGGCAGAGAACTGGTGTTTGAGGTGATCACAGGGGCTCCACACTGCATAGCTTCTAGGGGAGGTAGTCCAAATCCTTCATACAGCGAAGGATAAACAAACCCAAGGCAACCACTGTAAAGGGCATTAAGATCTTGATCGGGCACATATCCGGTAAAAACAATCCGCGATTCCAACTGCGGTTGCTCAGAAATCACTTGAAACAGAGCATTGTTTTTCCAACCGCTCGGCCCTACCAGCACCAAGTTCAAATCTAAACTGGGATGCGCCTGAATAAGTTCAAAAAAAACTTTGATTAAAAACGGCAGATTTTTTCGAGGTTCTAATGTGGAAAGACTCAGAAAGTAAGGATTGTCGGGAATTGCATACTTCTTGCAGATTTGAACAATCAAGGCAGCATCTGTGATCTGTCGACAGTCACGCATTGCCGCTAGATGAGCTGTAAAGACACGATTGGGATTCATGGGAACCAGTCGGCAAAAGTCTTGCCGAGTCGATTCTGAATCGCAAATTACCCAATCCTGATCAAGACGAATGCTATCAATAGCTGCTTTATATTTGGCAAGAGCTACAGATGTAAAGTGCTGGGGATACAGCAGCGGAATCATGTCATGGACCGTCAAAACCCGTCCTACTGACTCAGGCAAAGAGCTATTGGGTAATGCAAAAAACGTTGAGTGGTAAACCTGACAATTAGTCTCAGACAAGTTTTTTGGTCTACTCAATCTGGCAAGTTGCTTGAAGGGTACTTGCAATCCAATAGAAGCCAAATAAAATGCATTAAATGATTGATAGGTCCTGGCAATGCAATACTTTTGCAACTTTATCGCTGGCCGGATCAACGATAGCCACCTATCGCCATAGCGATGGCAAAATGACGCATCATCATAGCCTTCCTCAGCCAAATAAAGCTGTGCAGAGACCTCCTCCCAAATTGACGATGTACCATTAAAGCCCACAGTGGTCAGCTCAACCGCTGGATGCTCTATCAGCTGGGATCGCAACTGCTCAGTGACACGAAAAATTCCCGTTCTACCCTTAGGATTGACATAGCCAATACCCAACACAGAACAGTCATAAATAACCTTTAACACATTCAAAATGTTTTCCTGTTCCTATAGATAAGAAATAAGATTTACAGTTAGCCTTATAAAATCAACTAAATCAAATAACCAAAATTCCCTTAAATTAAATAATTCTAGACATGTTTATTAAGAATCTCCCGATATATTTCTACTGTTTTATCAGCACACTTTTTCCAACTAAACTTTTGAGACTGCACTAATCCTTTTTGCGACAGCTGCTGACGCAGAGTCCTATCCTGCAGAACGTTCAGCATTGCTCGACATAGATCGGTTTCATCTTTTGGATCAATTAAAATTGCGGCATCGCCTGCCACTTCCGGAAGAGATGTTGCATTGGATGAAATTACTGGAACTCCAGCCTGCATTGCCTCCAATACAGGTAGGCCAAATCCTTCATAAAGAGATGGAAAAACAAATGCCGCTGCTCCGTTATAAATAGCGTTCAATTCTTCATCAGGAACGTATCCTGTAAAGATAATTTGATTCATGTAGTCAGCAAATTCTTTAAATGCTGCTTCCACATCCTTACGCTGAAATCTGAGGGTGCCAATCAGAACCAAGCTGACATCAAGGTTAGGATTTTCCCTGAGCAGACGCACAAATGTTTTAATCAGATGAAAAATATTTTTCCTGGGGTCTAAGTGACTAGCCAGACACAAGAAATAATGTGAGCTTTTAATACCATAGGATTGTCTTACACTGCCTATTTGACCTTTATCTTCAATAACACCAAAGGCACTGTCTGCACCTAAATAGCTAACAAACGCACGCTCTTTTGGAAAACCCGTATAGTCACAAAATTCTTGACGTGTATATTCAGAAATACAGGTCACCCAGTCTTTACGATGATCGATGCTATTGATCGTTTCAAAGAAATAACTATTTAAATTTGGATCAACAAATTCTTTGGCAGTTAGTGGAATTAGGTCATAAATCGTGATTAACCTCGGCAAATCTTGAGTTAGCTCCCTCGGAGGAAGCTTAAAATAGGTCGAATGCAATAGGTCATATTGAGTAGGATCAAATGCTCGATATGTATCAAGTCTTTCAAGTTTAGTTAACTCTATGGCCTTTAATGGAGCTCTAACAGAAATCGACTCCAAGGATTTTTTAGACTTTTTTTGAAATCGTTTTGAAAAATATCGGCCATACAGAATTCTATATAGCCATTTAATACCTAATCGACTTTTATAAGCTGTTTCAAACTTAGCTTTCTTGAAAGTTACACTTTCGTTTCCACGTTCTTTTCTATCAATACAATATTCCTGACACCCCACATTAGTATATGCCAACGCTTCACCACACAAACCTGTCAGCGTAATATCCAGTGTGTCGTCTTCTAGCAATTCATCAAGTATCTCTTCGGCTACTCGATAGATCCCTGTTTTAGAATCTGGCCAACTAAAATAAAGACCTAGTGGACTAATGTCATATGCCAGCTTAATTTTTTGCATATCACCTAATATCTACACTTAACAAAATCCACCAGCCCGAAAATCAAACTTAATGAAATGTTATTCCCTAATATGTCATCATTCGTTTGCAAGTGAATTCAATCTTACCCACGGCACCTTAGATGAGTGATTCAGCTTAATTTTCTATAAATCGATAACAGCAACTAATCCCAGAAAAATTTTCTTATATGAGATCCGTTTAATTAATTTTCGAATTATAAATTTATAAGCTAGTTCTTGATATTTTCTGATTTTCCCTAATTGGAATTTTTCTTCTACTTCTGAATCATTAGAACTATTATCAATAAAGTATTCAATAATCCATGGAAATGATAAATAGCCTTCAGGAAAAATTGTAATATTTTCAGGCTCAATAGATAGACACAGTTTATATAGCAAGTCTTCGGAATAATATCTCAAGTGAGTGGGATCACGATAGGTCATAAACGACAGTCCAAACTGCTCCATATGCTCATCTCTATGAGGAACCGTTAGGATAATGCGCTTAGATGTAACGCGAGCTATCTCCTTGAGTACTTTTCGATCATCTACATGCTCCAAAACATCAAAACAATAGGCCGAATCGAAATAATTCTCTCTAAAGGGCAAACTAGCTGCATCCGCCTGTACAAAGCTTCCCTGATAATTGGCCTTACTAGCCACTTCTAAAAAATCCTGATATTGGTCAACACCAACTACTTTCAAGCATTGCTTGGCAAGAAAATTTACATATGCTCCACCACCACAACCAACATCCAAAACATTATTCCCAATTATATATTTATTTAAATGCGACACTCTTTCTGGTAACAACTCTCCGGTTATAGATGACCATTTAAAGCGATTCGCATTGTGGATAGAGTAACTCATGCTTTAAGTTTATTCGGTTAGCTATCAGATAGATAAATTAAGCTTCGATTTAACTCTTTAGTTAGAATACTGAAACCACCCAAAATTGGAATTTTATTTTATGAAGCTTAAGGAGTGGATTTTTACTGTTTACAGTCATCTACCAATCATCCGAGAAATTCGTCAAATAAGGGATACTTTGAGAGGTATTTACACTGAGATTGCTTCGCTAAAATCAATCGAAATAGTTCGGCTATTTGACTTTCAGCTCAATGAGCATTCTCGATATGGGGACCCTAAACGGCTACATCGTTATGCTTTTCAGATTAATTCACAGAATCAAGAAGACGGGATGATTGCCGAGATATTTAACCGAATTGGCATTAAGGATCACGTGTTTGTTGAAATCGGTGTTGGTGACGGCAATGAAAATAATACGGCATTTCTTATTTCTCAAGGGTGGCAAGGATTTTGGATCGACAGTAGCGAAGCCGTATCGAAAACCCTTAAAACCAAACCTAATATCCAGAACCTCGTTAAGCTGTCTATTTCATTTGTCAATAGAGAAAATATCAAAACTATTTTTAGACAGTTAGATGTACCAATAGAGATTGACCTGCTGTCTATAGATGTCGATCAAAACACTTACTATATTTGGGAAAGCCTCAGTCAATATAAACCAAGAGTTGTAGTAGTTGAATATAACTCTTTATTACCATCCCATATTGATTGGAAGGTCGCATATGATCCAGATAAAGTCTGGGATTATTCTCAAAATTTTGGTGGCAGCTTAAAAGCATTTGAAAACCTGGGAAAGAAGCTTGGATATAATCTTGTCGGATGTGATTTTTCGGGGACTAATGCTTTTTTAATACGTAAAGACTTAGTGGCTGATAAATTTCTCTCTCCTTTTAATGCTGAGAACCATTACGAACCACCTCGATATAAAATTGATGTTAAACGTGGGCATAAGTCACAAATTTTAGATAGCTTTTTTTCATAGCTTTTCAGAGGAACGTGAATGCATTCTAATTTTCTAGATGAGTTTTTTCTACCTGCCATTTTAGCTTTGGTTTGATAATCCCTGGCAGTCGATCATATAAAGGTCTTACTCTATCAATATCTTCAATTTCAAATGTTAGGCAATGCTCAGTTTGCATAAGTGATTGGGTGTACGGAAATTTATCGGCTCCAAATAGCACAGTATATTTCCCTGAATTGAGAATATTAGCTGGAAATATACACTTGCTTATATAAACACCAGGCGTACGATTAGCATCTGTAAACACAAAATCTGTGGCTCCACAAATTTGAGTTCCTTCAATTGTTTCTAGTAGAAAACCAATTCTTAATCCACGAATTTCTTTCTGGAGCTCATATTCTAAATGAATTGAAAATGAATCTCGATTATCAAATGAAGAGGAAATATTATTTTGTTGATCGCATAGGTATGCCCTAAGGAAACGGATTTCGGTTGACATGTAGGCATCCTCAAAATCAGTGATAGCCTGCTTTGCTTTAGCATCGGCTAAATAATCGGTAGAAACAATTTCGGGGGTATCATCTTTGATAATCTTCCCTTCTTTAATCAGAAGTGCTCTACTACATAGACCCTTGACAGTTGCCATATTGTGGCTAACAAAAACAATTGTGCGATTGCTATCTTCTATACGTTCAAGCTTCTGGAGACATTTTTTTTGAAATTGAATATCTCCCACAGCCAACACTTCGTCAATAATCAATATTTCTGGATCTAAGTGTGCCGCGACAGAAAACGCTAATCGCACATACATGCCCGAAGAGTAGCGTTTCACCGGCGTGTCTAGAAACTTGCTAATCTCAGCAAAATCGACAATCTCATCAAATTTATGATTGATTTCCGCTCGACTCATGCCAAGAATGGCACCGTTCAGAAAAATATTCTCTCTACCTGTGAGCTCAGGATGAAACCCTGTACCAACTTCCAAAAGGCTGGCAACACGGCCTTTTAATCGGACACGTCCAGTTGTTGGTTCCGTAATCCGACTCAGAATTTTGAGAAGTGTAGACTTGCCTGCACCATTGCGACCAATGATACCAACCACTTCCCCTTGCTTAATCTCAAAGGAAAGATCTTTGAGTGCCCAAAATTCTTCCTGGTTAGGGGGAGTAAATGACTTACCAGGATGCCTGAGCTTATGCACCAGAGATCTAGCACCGTCGGCCAAGATATCTCGTAACGCCTTATAGCGATAGGAGCCTTCCTGCTGATGCCCGATGATGTACATCTTGCCTAAATTTTCGACTTGAATAACCGTGTCGGACATAGGACAGATGACGGGTCAAATAATATCTGCAAAGGAACGTTCCATGCGGCGAAAGTACTGTATTCCGGTTGCTAACACGAGAACCACCAGCAGTAGCGAGAGTAAAAACCCTGGCCAGAAAAGCTGCACATCACCGCCGATAATCGCCCAGCGAAAGCCGTCGATGACACCCACCATTGGATTTAGGGAATACACCAATCGCCACTTTTCTGGCACGATGGTGCTGCTAAACCCTACTGGCGAAATATAAAGCCCAAACTGAACGATAAACGGAACAATATAACGAAAATCGCGGTACTGAACATTCAAGGCTGCTAGCCACAGTCCCATGCCCATGGCGGCTGCAAATGCGATCGCAATCACGAGCGGCAGCATCAAAATTCGCCAGGTGGGTACCGCATTAAACCAGGCCATCAGTCCCAGCAACAGGATGCCTGAAATCAAGAAATCCACAAAGCTAACGATTACGGCACTTGTGGGCACTACCAGCCGAGGAAAGTAGACCTTTGATAACAAGTTTGCATTGGTAATCAGGCTATTACTGCACTCCGTCAGGGCGTTGGCAAAAAACTGCCAAGGTAGCATCGCCGCAAACACCAAAATTGGATAGGGAGCATCCCCTTCTGACGGCAGATTTGCCAGGCGACCAAACACCACCGTAAACACAATCATGGTCAAAAGTGGCCGCAACAAAGCCCAGGCCACACCAATAGCCGTCTGCTTATAGCGCACCAACACATCGCGCCAGGCCAAAAAGTAAAACAGCTCACGGTAACGCCAGAGATCTCGCCAGTATTGAATTTCCGTACGGCCAGCTTCAATCACTAGCTCAGGGACAGGCTCAGACATAGATGCAGTTACCTAAGGATAAGACTAAAATCCTACCCCTACAGCATGCCCAATGCCATGGGTCACAACATCAAACATACTTGATGTTCTTTGGATATGAATGATTTCACCTGTCCCCTAGTCTAGGGAATAGACCGTTTTTCGCCGTAGGCTAACAGATGTTCGATAGTGGTGAGGCGGTGTTGCCAAGCTTGCAAACGATAGCGATTTTGCTGAGACTTGACGGATAATTCAGCATCAATGACTTGATTGATTTGAGTGAGATGCGATCGCACATCCTCTAATTTTCGATGGGATGGTTCTTCAGCCAACTCGGCTAGTATATTCCCTAAAGTATTCACATCATTGATCCACTCTTCCATCAGCTGTTCCGACATAAACAGCTGGCCATTATCCAAAAGCCAACCCCATTCCCGTTGTAACGCTTGGTAACGATCGACAGCCGTATTAAACGGTTGTTGCTGGGGTAACGACTGAGGCGTTTCCGAACTCCCTTGAGTATCGTTTAAAAGGGTTTGAATACCCCGCTGCAAATTATCCACCGCAAACAGCGCATAGCCACTGACCGGTAGATCCCTTAGGGTTTGTATCTGGTCAAACGCTGCCATATCAGGTAAGTTCAGCAGTCGAATCCCCGGAATAATTAACGTAGAGCCATAGTTCCCCTCTAGCACCCACGGATGAATCAGTTCCTCAAAACGATTCGTGTCCATGGCATAGCTCATTAGCACAATCCAATCCACATCTCCACGCTCTGCCCAAGTTTCCCAATCTTGCTGAATTTTTTGGATCCGGTCATGGGTGGATTTAGCAAAGACTGCCGCCGAAACAATAATGTCGGGCTGTTCTTGCCGCAGCATCTGGGAGGCCTCGGCCACAAATGAACTTACTTGTTCTACCCGAAACTCAGTCCAGCGCTGCCATAGCTGCCGTTGTCGCCGCTGTTCACGGGGAGACAGGGACGGATCATTACGCGGAGAAAGCACTGCGGGGTCTAGTCCCGTCATATTTCGAAAGCGCAGCCGAGCCGCTGTGCCATATCCATAGGTACGATCAGCACCGGGATCTTGAAAGGGGTAGCGCACGTAGTCAAAGTGCACACCATCAACATCGTAGTTATCGGCCAGCTCCTGGAGCATTCGCATTAAATAACTGCGCACTTCAGGATTGGCTGGATCTAAAAATGGTTTATCCTGCCCCACAGGAACAATCCGTCCCTGCCGGTCATAACCAGTCCAACCTGGATTAGCATTAATTAGCGGTCCAGGATAGTTAGGCGGGAGGTTCAAAATTGCATTGTGACGGCGATTGCCAGCCGCAAATAACCATACCCAAGCATGGACTTCTATCCCTCGCTCCTTGCCCAGCTTTACTGCTGAAGCCAACGGGTCCCAGTGACGCGTCAATGGATTTTGCTGAGGTGCAATACGACTAGGGTAGATAGGATAGCCCGCATTAATCGCCTCAAAGAAAACCGTATTAATCCCGGCTGCTGCCAAACGGTCAAACACATCCGCTAAATTTGCGTCAGAACCTGCTCGAACAATGGTGCCACGATCCAGCCACATCGCCCGCACTTCAGCCTGGGCCAACGATTGATTTACGGGAAACGCATTCCACAGTTGCCGACGAGCCTCAAGCCATCGCCGACGAGCCGCCCCATAGTCCCGTCGGGCAATCAGCTCAGGCCAATCCTCTAGAGTCTGTTGAGCTGTTTCAAGAGCTGGGTGGGTCAGTGGTGTTGCTAATCCGGCCCCCCCTAAACTAGCGCTAAGGCTGCTGTCTGCACCAAGCGAATTAATAGAGGTTAAAGCCAGTTCTGCAGGTTGAGTACTTGCATAGCCATGGAGTAATGCCCCTTCAAATCTCCCCATTAAATTACTCAGCTCTTCCTGCATAGCCAAATCTAGAAACGGGCTAATTACCACATTTCCTAGGCTCACATCCAAACCAGGTGGCTCAATATGATTGGCCGGATCCATCCCGTCTAACGCCAGTTGCTCCCCCTCTATCTGATTAGAAGCTAGAGCGCTATCTTCAAAGCCTGGTGCCTGTTTTGATTGAGCAAACCCTGGCGTAGATAGAGTAATAGCTCCTAGCAAAATAGCCAGTGCATAGGAGTTGATAGACGGAGAATGGAACATGGGCAGGTGTAACGGACAAAGCAAGACTATTGACGCAACAAACCAGATACAGTGCCAAGCACTGCACTAATCCAAGATTTCAAAAAAAGGATTCAAAGTATCTTTCAAAAAGCTTGACGTGAAAGAAGTAATGATTATCTGAAATACTTAGGCCATTTGAAATAACAAGATTAGTGAAACGCTCCTAACAGATTCAGCAAACAACTCATTTCTTCAAAAAACCTGGACCTTGAGGCTCAGAAAAACCTTTAATAAGGAAACTCACCAATTGGCAAGGGTATGTTCTTAAGGTTGAAGTCACTTTCTACCCCTATTTACATCCTTTCAAAGAATTCCCAGAAAAAAGTCAAGAATTTTCTTGCCATGTTCCGTAAATCTTCTTGCTGGGGGGTGCCAACATACCTCAACCGTCTTATAGCTTTTGCATAGTACACCGCGTTGTGCCCACATGCCTGCGTTGTCCCCCTATCTGTAAGTTACGTTGGAGCCGCCCAATAGAATAAGTTCTGTAGTTATAGAGCTTGACCAGCATTGCTGTTGTACAATACAAAATCCTGCCTTGAAATTAGTGCAATTTCGCACATTCAATTAAGTTCGTTCTACACAATCGGTAAGCTCTATGGCGCTCCTGCAAGAACAAAAGCAATCTATTATTTCTGACTACCAGGTGCATGAAACAGACACTGGCTCTGTCGACGTGCAAGTAGCCATGCTCACTGAAAAAATTAATCGGTTGAGCAAACATCTACAATCTAATAAGAAAGACTACTCATCTCGACGGGGTCTGCTGCGGATGATTGGTCGCCGTAAGCGCCTATTGGCCTATTTGGTCCAACAGGATGCTGAGCGCTATCGAGCTTTGATTCAGCGCCTAGGTATTCGCGGCTAACGTTATCAATTAGTCAAACGTTACGACCTTGTCAGCGCAATCTAGCATCAGGTGTTCTATGCCTTCAGAGTCTCAGCGTAAGCCGCTGCCTTTTGAGCCTAAGTCAAGTAAACAGTCAGTCCCCAAAGCGGCTGCGTCTAACTCAGCATCGTCAAAAGCCCCATCTCCCTCCTCAAAAAAGGCTTCCTCTAACACTCCAACACCTCCCAACTCGAGTGATGAAACTACTAGTATTCCTGAAGTAGTTAGTCGTCGTATGATACGGCGTATGGCTATTTTTGCAGGCGTGCCAACATTCTTAGGTATGTCTTCGTTTGTAGTTGCTTACATCCTACTGACTCGGCACATTGTCGAATTTCCTAATGTGGTGGTTCTGCTAGTTTCCCTAGGATTTTTTGGCCTAGGAACCCTTGGCCTGAGCTACGGTGTTTTGTCAGCCTCTTGGCAGGAGGATATTGAAGGGAGCTGGCTCGGAACTGCTGAATTTTCAGTCAATTTTCGGCGTTTAGTACAGGGCCTTCGCAAACGACCATCTGCTTCTGATCAGTAAGACCAATTTTGAGTAGATAGTGGACGTAATCGTCCTGCTAGTCTGGCGATTCTATAATCTCATGTAGCTGTTGCTCCATTTGCTTCAGCATATTTATAATTGCTGGCAGAGTTTTTTGTTTCGTATCTTGAACATCTAGATTGCGTTGCGCCTGGGTACGCAGCTCGTCAATACGTTGCTGTAAATCATGGGCAATCCCTAAAGCATCGCGACCAATATTATCGATCTGCTGTTGTTGATAAAACTTCAGGGCAGCTCCTCGCAGTATCTGCAATGTAGCTTCTTCACCATAATCTCCAGGCATCACTCGAAATCGAAGTAAAATCCGCTTTTGATTATAAATACGTTCAATTTCGATCTGCTTAGGCTTACGAACAGGAATTAATGAGAGACTCATCATCCGCTTGAGTTCATTTATCACCCCTTGAAACAGTTGGGATGAAATATTTTCAACCACTGACTGTACGGCACCATCCTTACTCCAAAGAATACGGCAGGTATTATTCTGACGTTCTAGGTATAAACGCCCGATACCTTCCTGGGTAATTATTCGCTTTAGTAGTATTTGGGTCAGTTCCTTAGGGTTGAACTGACCAGGATCAAAGTTTCCTTCAGGAAACGATTCTGAAAGCTGCTCGTTCGTAACATCCTTAGCCTCAGCAGACTCTAAATCGATACTCAGAGGCGCACGTGGAGGTTCTTCACCAGGTTCCTTATCTTCAACTGGCGATGACGTTTGAAGCGCCGTTGTTTGATGTTGAGCTGCCGTTGTCTGCTCGACAATAGGGCGATTTTCAATAATCTCAGTGGGGGCTCCCACAACTAGGGTAGGCTGTTCGACAAATGAATTGGGTGTAGAGATTGGCTTGGGCTGAGAAAGCTGAGATGATTGACGGGTTTTAGCCGAATGGCTCAAAAACTTTGACAGAATTTCCCGATGCCAATCAGACGAAATGGGCCGTGATACGATCGAGCAATTAATGTATGACACTAAACGTCTGACATAGTCAGCGGCCGTATTATCCTCGGGATTAACCATGCCCAAGTTTAGGCTACTTCCTTCAATGGAAAGAGGAAGGACCTGATAATAGAGACAGGCTTCAAATGGCAAAATGCCTTCTATCAATAGAAACATTTGACCTAAATCTGCCTTGACTTCAGTCTTTAGAAGGCTATGGGATGGTGGTGACAAGGCATTGTCTTCGGAGAAGATTGACATGGTGACCGCCTAGGAATAACGAAAGTGTGGCTATAGGCACAATGGTTTAAGTGGAGCAACCTACCAGTAGAGCACCAATGTCTGTTGCCTGAAGATAACCTTCAAGAGCCCGATTTGCTAGGTCCGCAGATTTTGGGCAGCTAGGTAAAGCTTAGCCCATTCACTCGTGACTTGTTTAGATTTACACCCTAGCTTTTGCGCAATCTCATCAATGTCCTTCCCCTGTTTAAGTTCGGACAGTAGCTGCTGTTGGGAAGGGTCTAAATCTTGCCAATAGTTTTGCCATTGGGTAGCCGTAAGACCCAAATCATGATCTGTCAGAGTGGTTTTTAGCCAACTCAGAACCAGCTCTGGCTGCTCTTTAAGGGTAAAAATACGGATGGCATGATAGCTAATTTTTTCGCGCAGTCGATAAACTTGATTGATCGACATGTCGAGCTGTTTAGCAATGCTGTCTTGGGTGTAGCCCTGCAGATGCAGTGAAAGCCATTGTGTCGCTGTATCCCCCAAGGTTTCTTTCAAATAGGACGTAAAGCTATCTTTTACTGATCCACGCGCCCGCTGAGTTTCTTCAAACTCTTGCTGCTGCTCATAGGTACTCACAGCCTGAACATCAAACAGACTGATAGTGCTATCAGCATCGTCGGTACCTATTTCTTCCGAAATTAGCTGAATCAGCTGAGCTCCAGGAACTTGGGTCATACCACCTCGCTGGGAACGGCGCAGGTAATTAACAAAGCGATAAACAATCAGCGGCTGGTTACGAATCGGCCGTAGACAGTACTCTTCGATGGTAGCCATGGTCAATAGATTACGCAGCTGGGGACGCTCCGTACATCGAGCAATCCACTTCATTTGCTCCTGCAGATGGCGATCGCTTTGCAACATCTCTTGGATAATTTCTTGCAGAACATCCTTGACCTGACGCTGGCGATCGCGGCTGAGGGCAATCCATGTACGGATTTTGCTACGCACCAAAAACAAACCGCCTAGCTTTCTCATTAGAATTTGATATGCCCGATCCGGTGGCCGTCCCCAGTAGGTCTTGTAGAAAATACGATATCGATAGTCCATCGCCTGGGTGGCAATGGACAGATCTTTACGAGAAAGCTCTTCAAATCGTTCAGTATCTTCACCGCAGAGCCACTGAGTAATCGCTGTGTGGGTATCGTGGCCTTGGTCGGGCAAATCGGCCTGAAGCCTTTGCTGCCATTGATTTACGATTGAGGTTGCCACTGCCATGCGTGCGCCTGCTGCTGATTAGAGAATGCCCTAAGCGAAATGCCGTGGGAAAGGATTGATGAATGATTTGCTCATTCTAGTTCACTCAATCCCTCAATTTATCGGTATGAGCTTAACTTTCTCTGCGAATTTGTAGCAAATATCCTAATGTATTAGGATATTTGCGCGTCAGGTTAGCTTCGTAACAAAGGCGTTTAGGAATAACCCATTGTTCTGACTAACCTGACTGATACTATTATTTTCTCCGAAGGACGTTAACGGGTAAAGCATTCTAAAAAAGTCTAGAACTAGCGGTTAAACCACTGGTTCATGGTGCTTTCTATGAGTACTAGACCCGTTAATTTATTCCGGAAAGGTTAAGAGGATAACCAACGCTACTTGTGACGCTTCTGATGCCATTGCCAAGCATGGCTAATGATGGTCTCAAGATCGGCATACTGGGGAATCCAGCCCAGACGTTGACGAGCATGATCGCTACTGCCAATAAGACTAGGGGGATCTCCAGGACGACGTTCGCACTCTACCGCAGGAATTGGATGTCCTGTAATCTTACGGGCGGCTTCGATTACTTCCTTAACGGTAAACCCATTGCCGTTACCTAAATTAATAAAGGCTGTTTCACCTCCCTCAATGAGGTATTGCACACCTTTAACATGGGCGTCGGCCAGATCGGCGACGTGAATATAGTCACGAATACAGGTGCCGTCATGGGTGGAATAGTCGGTGCCAAAAATGGAAATATGCTCGCGCTTGCCAAGGGCAGTTTGCAACACCAGGGGAATTAGATGGGTTTCTGGGTTATGGTCTTCCCCTAGACGACCTTGAGGATCTGCACCAGCCGCATTGAAATAGCGAAAACAGACTGATTGCAAACCATAGGCTTTTTGAAAGTCCTGGAGCATCATCTCTACCATTAGCTTGCTGCTGGCATAGGGGCTAATGGGATTTTTAGGATGATCTTCTGGAATGGGTACGGTCTTGGGAGGTCCATAAATAGCGCAGGTGGACGAAAAGACAAACCGCTTGACACCAGCTGCTTCCATCGCCTGCAACAGATTGAGTGTGCCGTAAACATTATTGCGATAGTACTCAGCTGGAGCCTTCACAGATTCACCCACTGCAATATAGGCCGCAAAATGCATTACAGCTGCAAAGTCGTATTGCTGAAAAAGCTGATCTAACAGGGCTCGATCAGAGGTATTACCTACTATAAGTTTGGCATTAAGATGCTGCTCAACTAGAGCCGGGTGACCATATTCCAGGCTATCTAAAATAACCACTTGGTAACCGGCTTGCTCTAGGGCCAGCACAGCATGGGAGCCAATATAACCGGCACCACCAGTGACCAAAATCGATTGGCCTGAGGTATTTAAATTAGTCATATGAGGAATTCGTAAAAGTAGGTAGGTAGTTAATGGAAATAGTTATGAGCTAGCAAGAAAGAGGCTATGCCCCTAGGTTTATATAAGTCTGAATTAACCCTATCAAAATAAATTTAGTGAGGCTGTTCATCCTCTGCCTTAGGCTTCATTTCAGAACTTGTTACATCAGGATTTAGTACCAAATTATCTCGATGAACCACCGTATCGGCACCGTCATAGCCCAAGATCATAGAAATTTCACCAGAACGACGTCCGCGAATCTGCTGAAGTTCATGGTGATTATAGTTAACTAGGCCACGGGCAATTTCTTGACCATTGCGATCGCACAGCACCACCGCATCCTGGGCTTGAAAATCTCCTTCAATATCGGCAATCCCAGCCGACAGCAAAGACTTCCCATCCTGACTAATGGCCCGCACAGCACCTGGATCCAAATACAGTCGCCCACTGGGACGCAATCCATTCGCGATCCAGCGTTTGCGTGCATTATTTGGCTGAGGCTGAGGTGCGAATTGAGTCCCCAGGGGCTCACCAGCCAAAATCTTGAGAATGTTCTCAGGGCATTGACCGTTGGTAATCGCCATGCGGATCCCTGAACTAGTAGCAATCCGAGCCGCCTCTAACTTAGTAATCATGCCGCCAGTTCCCCAGGCTGACCCCCGATCGCCCACATCGATATTTAAATCATCCAGATGCTGCACCCAAGTAATTGGTTCGGCATCTGGATTAGCCCGTGGATCGGCAGAATACAGCCTGTCCACATCGGTCAGCAAAAAGAGCCAGTCGGCCCCCACCAAACTCGCCACCAGGGCCGAAAGAGTGTCATTGTCTCCAAATTTCAGCTCATCCACAGCGACGGTATCATTCTCATTGACAATGGGAATGACATTGAGCTTAAACAGCTGCTGAAAAGTGTGATAGCTATTCACATAGCGCGAACGCTGCATCAAATCGCTACGGGTCAGTAATACCTGGGCAATGGGCTGGTCTAAAACGGTAAACAAGTCATCGTATACCCGCATCAAACGCCCCTGCCCCACCGCAGCCACCGCCTGTTTTTGCTCAATCGCCTTAGGACGTTCCCTTAGCCCCAGACGGGCGCAGCCCACCCCCACCGCACCAGACGAAACCAAAATCACCCGATACCCTTGATGCTGGAGCCGACTCAGGGTCTCAACCAAACGGGCCAGCACCGATATAGCTAGCTGGTTATCCGCCTGAGTCAGGCTAGAGGTACCAATTTTGACCACAATAGTCTGGGATTTTGCTGGCTGGGGCTTAAAGGCTGACATAGACGACAATTTATTCACAAACAAAGAAGGGGTACAGCCAAAGCTGCCCCCATCTCAAATATTCGCGCACGTTTATTATCTGGATCTTTATATAAAGACGATCCGATTTATTATTCTTACTGTCGCAATAAAACCTTGGCATCCCCAGGGGGCGTAATATTTTTTTTAGATTTCTAACTGTCTTGAGCGTTGTTAGCTAGAACCACACCCAGGCGCTTGGATAGCCAAATTTCAGTATTACGAAGACACTGCTTGGGGGAATTTGCCCCCACAGGATCTACCATTGGCTCTACTAAAACCGTAAATAACCCCAGACGATTTCCACCGAGGACATCTGTAAATAGACGATCGCCCACCATAGCAATTTCGTGATGGGGAAGCTGCATCAGCGCCACTGCTTGACGCAGCTTACGCCGGGAAGGCTTACCCGCTCCGGTGTAAAAAGGCACTCCTAATGTATCTGCAATGCGACTAATGCGGCTATGACTGAGGTTATTACTGACCAGGACTACTGACACCAAAGATTGAATTTGCTGCAACCACTGACACACTTCCTCCAATGGCTGGCTTTGCTTGAAGGACACCAGGGTTTCATCCACATCCAAAATCAGTCCCTTGAGTTGATGTCTAGCAATCAGATCTGGAGTCAGTCCTAGAATAGAAGACCCCAGAGCAAGGTCAGGTTGTAGCAGTTGGCCCCAAGGCATCATAGGAGAACTAGGAGAAACTTAATAATCAACGATATACGACATCCGGTGACCTCTTACAGATCATCTCCTAGTTCAGCATCAACGCGATCGCGAATCTGCCCCTGGGCCCGCTCATGCTCTGCTAACGAACGGCTGAAAACATGGGTCCCATCGTAACGGGCTACAAAATAAAGGAACTCCGTATCCGGCGGATTTAGAGAAGCCTCTAAACTGGCAATACCAGGACTTGCAATGGGAGTCGGAGGCAGTCCTAGGTTACGGTAAGTATTGTAAGGGTTAGGGGTATTGACCTGGGCCAGAGTCAATGGATTTTCCGGTGTTTGGGTGATCCCCAATCCATATTCCACCGTTGGATCAGACCCCAGACTAATCCCTTCCCGCAGACGACGGGCAAATACCCCGGCAATGGTATCTCGTTCTTCCGCTACCACCGATTCTTTTTCCACAATGCTAGCTAAATTCACCCACTCTATTAGAGAGTAGGGACTGGCAGTTTGCTGATAGACCGGCAGTGCCACCTGCTCAAACCGCAGCAACATCACATCCACAATACCTTCGGCATCGATTTGCTCGCTTGGCAGCTGATAGGTGTCTGGATACAGAAATCCCTCCAGGTG
This sequence comes from Cyanobacteria bacterium P01_F01_bin.13, assembly GCA_039191365.1. GTDB lineage: Bacteria > Cyanobacteriota > Cyanobacteriia > Phormidesmidales > Phormidesmidaceae > Leptothoe. The sequence continues at coordinate 26,625 of JBCCXQ010000020.1, forward strand.
AGGGATTTCCTGGGGTAACCATGGAAACTTAGCATAGGGAATTTCTTCCGTAGAGCGCAGAAAATCATCGGCATTGACCAACCCTTGGGCCTCTAGAGACTCCGCCATTTGAGCAAGGTTCCAGCCCTCAGGAATCGTAAAGCTGGTTTGAATAACATCTCCATTCCAAATTTGATTGGCGATTTCTGAAAGGGACTGGGTGGGGGAAAGGGAATAAGTACCCGCCTGGAGACCACCCTCACGTTTTTTAAAGCCCTGTAGTCGATGCCATACTTTCCAGGCAGTCGTAGATCGAATCAACCCGGCTGCTTCTAAGTCTTGACCAATCTGCTGGGCAGCAGTCCCTGACGGGATTTGAATTTGCACTGGCTGCTCAACATCCCCTACCAACACAGGACTTTTAGCCCAGCTCCACCAGGACCAGCCCTGCCAGGCTGCCACACCTAAGGCTACTGGAAAAATACCAACGTAAAATACTCGCTTTAGACAACCCATAATTTGTTTAGACAGACCTTCATGAGGGCCACAGCTCCGATCAGCGTGGTGATTACGGGGTCAGGGATGAACTATCTGGAGGCAACGTTAATCCAATCCCTCAAAAAGCTGATCTTCAATCTCAGGCTGCAGCTGCTCAAACTCTTCCGGAGAAAGCAGCGCTACCGTATCGCTATCAGTCATCCGATAGGCAAAGAATAACAAAGGTTCTAGGGGTGTACAGGCCACATAGCGCTGCTCGCGATGATAAAACTGTGCCAGCATTTGAAAGTTGTCTGTTGTCCCCTTGTCATCAACCTCTAATGCAAAACAACTTTCGTCATCAGCATCAGGAATATTGCCCACGGCTGTAAGCGTATAAGCACTACGTTGCAAGGTCAAGTCCAACTCCGCCAAAACCGCTCGGGCACTGGGAAATAATATGTCTATTTCTTCATCTTCGATATCCGCAAGGGTATCCCCATCATCCTCCTGCCAAATAAAAATTTCGATCGGGGCAGCCACAGGCAAGAGTAGCAGATACTCTTGCTCTTGCCCTGAATCACTGAGGATTATAGATTTTTCGACGTAGCAAGCTAACGTATGGCCGCCATCATCGGCTAGGGTGACGATCGATTGACCTTGTTGAAACTCAGAAGACTGGTTGGAATTGTGGTTCAGGTTGGGCATTCGTTGTATGTCGTAGGGCTACGCCCCTAAAAATCTGAAGTAGGCTTGAGGCCCTGATACTTACTGACACAGCTACGGGTGACAATCGGTCTGCGAGCGATCCAGCCACTGTTGCAAAATAATAGCAGCCGCTCGGCGATCAATGAGCCCCTTATCTTTATCGGTCCGGCGACGCTCAGCCTGAAGTTGTTGTTCAGCTTCCACCGATGTCAGCCGTTCATCCACATAGGTGACTGGCAGTTCCAGGGCCTTAGCCAATCGCTTGGTAAATTTCTGTACCCGGCGACCTTGGGCACCAACGGCACCGTCCATAGTGTAGGGTAGCCCCACCACAAGCAGGGTAGCTTCCCGCTGACGGATAATTTGAGCAAGTTGCTCGGTGACATAAACAAAGGACTTATTGTCGATAGTGGTAAGACCCGTGGCAATCAGGCCAGTGCGATCGCACCCTGCTACACCAATTCGCTTGCTGCCAATATCCAGCCCCAGCACAGAAATCATAGTAGACAGTACTACCCGGCTGTACCACTTGAGGAGTCATCTCCGGTAGGACGCCTCAAACTAGAACTGGCTGCATCCCAAAAAAATCGGCTGGGAATTGCTTTACCAGAGGGCTGCAATCCCTGTAAAACATCCTGTAGACCTTCGATGGAAACTGCCTTAGACTCACGCACTTTGTGCCACACAGACCGAGACATCATCACCGTGTGCCCCACTTCAGTGGCGTCAATCTCCCGTAAATAGCTTTCTCGCTCAGGCTGATAGTCCAGGGATGCCAGCTGTAGAGACTGGTTCGATGCTCCCTGGAGGACATGGGCCATCTGAGTCATCAACTCCGGATATAGCCAGGTATAGGCAGGGTGTACCGTAAGCTTTGCCAGATTCGGCTGACTGTCGCCCTGGGATAAACGCAAATTAAAATAGCCAATGGCAGCCTTACGCTGAGGTTCAAACACATAGGCAGAAACCGACTCTGACTGCCCCAGCCAGCGCTGTACCTGGGAGCGTACGCCCACAATAGAACGGGTACGAAAATCTTGGATCTGGTGGTCAAAGACCTGACGCAGCTGGGGCGGCATCGAGGCTGTCTCTAAGTGATAAATCAGCTGGGCATCAGCGTTACTGACTGGTAACAAATTGGGTAATGCCGGTTCATGTTCAGCTAGCGCGGCTATCTGCTCAGCATCAATCGACCAGTAAGTGACATAGGCCAGGGGCTGGAACCCATTCTGGCGGTACAACGCTAAACCAAATTTGTCGTGGATGCCAGCCTCACTAATCCAGGTGTGGGCCTCAACAATATTTTCAAAGCAATGGCGCAGCAACAAACTGGCCAAGTCTAAATTAAGCGTGAGGTTTTGCTCGGCTACCGCCTTGACCATGACCCGATCAATGCGCCAGGTACTGCGGGTAGAATTAAACGGCGAAACTTGAATCACACCATGGGTGGTGTGCTTACTTTCGGCAGCGAACGTAATCGCCTTAGGCTGCAGTGGATTGACCAACCGCGACAGTCGCTGCCAGCGACCAAACATACGACCCTCATCTGGCAAGGGTTGCTGCTTTGTATATTCACCACAGGTAACCACCTCTAAACCATCATCGGGCATCAGCTTGGCTGAATCGCGAAAATGTACGGAACGAACCGTCATAGGTTCAGAGGGGCTTACGGGTGTCATAGGGTTAAAATATATACGAATCCCTAGGATTTTGGATGAATTAGGACAACAGGTGTTTGTTCATCCGCATTACCGGCTGGATTATCAAGTAGAGCACTTATTATTAAGTCTACGTCAGTGCCCGGGGTTGCTGCCAATATTTTAACTGCTTTCAAATCATTGACGTCCACAATGGCAGCCTTTAAACCAGTAGCCTCGTAAATGTCTTGGACAATTTTTTCGGGATTTTCAGGCCCCAGTACGATGAACTGGTCATAGGGGGGTAGAGTACCCGTAACATCATCAATCAGACGTGCCTGATCGCCGGCTAGCTCATAGAACATGCCAGCTTTGCCTAGAAATTTCTTTGCGATCGCACCCACCACAAAGGCATAAACCACCCGCACCGGACCCACCAGATCCACCAGCGTTTGCATACCACAGGCGGTCGCCAAACTGGACGTGGGCATAAAGAAATAACAAATACGCTTAGCAACCCAGCCCGGTTTCACACTGCTGGGATGACGCCACCGTCCCTGCATAATTGCTACCGGAGTTTCACCAATGGTGACGATATCTCCCGGCGTAGCGTAGGGCTCCACATAGCGTTTCACCGTATCAATGGGGCTATCCAAGGGACCCAGCAGATGGGTAGGAACTGGCAGCACTTCTGCCCTGGGGGTGGACTTCCAATTTTGAGGTGCATTGGGGTCGGGATACTTCAGCGGCACCACCACATTGCCCATTTTAGGGATGCGACCTTCGGGACCGTAGGTGAGGTAATTGATTTTAACCCATACGGCCTTCAGCCTAGAAAGATCCGGGCCTTGGATATCCACATTTACCTTCAAACCGGTGGATTTGGCAGTTTTGACAATGTAAGCAAACCAATAATTGTCGGGTCTAGCCAGAGCATCTTCATGGTCTGAAACCAGCTTTGTTTTAACCGTAATGCCATCTAAGCTAGCCCCTGATAGAAGTTCTGTCTCAACCGAAATTTCCGGCACCATAATCTCTAAGGTGCGGGTTAAGTTCACTAGGGAAGGCTCCCCTTGAATGACATAGTGCTGAGGTTCTCGGGTAGTAATGGTCCATTTGCCAGACTCTAGAACCAACTGATTGCCAGGACGGCCTTGAAATTGCCGTTCAATTACGAACCAAACCACCAAAGCCAGCAATATCAGTACAATTGCCAGCGTGCCTAAAATCCCTGCCATTAAAGGACTACTCCTCTTCCTGATGAATCATCAGTCAGTGACTGAATACATTTGCATATGCGTAAGATTTGTATCGCACTCTTGGATCTGAAGCAATTGGTTAAATATCTTAATAGCGACCAAAATAGCCATTGCAATTAGATGAATGCTGTCGCAGCTGTGATATCTGAAAGTAACCCTTATTTCAGTAGTTCAAACAAACCATCATCCAGTTCATAGCCTAAAGACCGCACCATCAGTTTTAGTTTTTCGATGCCGTCAATATGGTTATCCTTGAGCCAGCGGGCAATGGTAAATACCTTACCCATAACAAAAATCTCTAGAGCTTCTGGGTTATAGCGAATGCCATCGAGGGGGCTGAACTGATGGGGGACTAACATGGCAGCGTAGCGTCCCAGTTCGCCAGATTCAATATCTAGAAATAGCGATAGCCAAGGATAATAACTATCTAGACGGATAAACCACAGCCGTACCTCAGGCACCTCAGAAAGCTCACGAGGATCGTTGGCATCTCGAGGATAGTCAATAGAAAAACTTAGCTTTAGATCAGGTTTCCAGTCAACCTGACTCAAGATGCTATGGGCCACCGTCAAGTCTATGGTCTGGAGATGTGTAGTACTGACAGCAATGGATTGGGACATCGTGGGGCTGGTGTAACAGATTAACAGTGTGCCTTGCTGTGGAAGACTTTACTAGGGGGTAGCCAGGTCTTATTTGGACATCCGTGATTGAATTTAGATGTTAAAGGTTTTTAATTTTTATGCATTCTTCTCCTATTCGTGTATGTATCACTCTGGGAACCCGTCCTGAGGCAATCAAGCTCGCTCCAGTGATTCAACAGTTTCAGAAAACGGCGGGGTTTGACACTAAGGTCGTCCTCACCGGTCAGCATCGGGAGATGGTGGATCAGGTAATGCAACTATTTGAACTTCAGGCTGACCGAGATTTAAATATCATGCAGCCTAAACAAACTCTGTCAGATATCACCTGCCGCAGTCTACAGGGGTTACAAACACTTTTTACAGAACTCCAGCCCCACATTGTTATCGTGCAGGGCGACACTACAACGGCGTTTGCTGCCGCCCTGGCCGCGTTTTACCAAAAAATCCCTGTAGGCCATGTAGAGGCAGGACTACGCACCGACAATATTTTGAATCCTTTTCCTGAAGAAGCCAACCGGCGCTTAGTCTCTCAGATTACGACCCTGCATTTTCCCCCCACTGATAAGTCGGTCACAAATCTAGCTGCCTCGGGGGTAAGCGGCAAAGTGCTCAAAACTGGTAACACCGTAATCGACGCTCTACAGACCGTAGCCTTGAAGACCCCCGCCTGTGATGTACCCGGTTTAGATTGGGCAAATCACCGGGTTATCCTCTCAACGGTGCATCGTCGAGAAAACTGGGGCGAACCGCTACAGGATATTGCTAAGGGGTTTTTGCAGGTATTAGACAAGTTTGAAGATGTTGCCCTACTGCTGCCGCTGCACCGCAATCCCACGGTCAGAGAACCCTTAAAGGCCGCTTTGGCAGACCATCCCCGCACTTTTTTGGTCGAACCTTTAGATTACGGACAGTTGGTGGGAGCCATGCAGCGGTGCTATCTATTATTAACAGACTCAGGGGGGCTGCAAGAGGAAGCCCCTGGCCTTGGGAAACCGGTGCTGGTGCTGAGGGAAACAACGGAACGACCAGAGGCTGCAGAAGCCGGTACTGCCAAACTGGTAGGCACCGATCCGGAGGTGATTACGGCAGAAGCGAGTAAGCTTTTGAGTGATCCAGCTGCCTATGATGCGATGGCTCGGGCTATTAATCCATTTGGCGATGGTAAAGCATCAGAACGGATCGTCAACGCTGTGCAGACATATTTCAGTCCATAGATATAGCTACCTTCGATTACTCGATTAACAGAAGGGGACGCTAACTCTGTTCCCCTTCACGCTCTGAATTGTCTAATAAGGTTTTCTTCGATGCCTTCAGCTCTTTCCAAAGCCGTTTAATCCGGCGATAGGCATCTTCAGACGTAATTTTGCCACCAGTTTCCAGATTGCAAATCAAAGATACTTTGTTGGCAAATTCTTGCAAATTGGCATTAAATACCATGCGTTCAGGCGTAAACTCGCCGTGATAAGGTGCGCGCGGCATGATGAAATCTTCTTTTTGCTTTTGCAGGTCGTCAGCCAATGGGAAGTCCTCTGATGAAGGGTTTATGCTTCTTGAATGCCCGGATGTCGCAATCGCTACCCCTGCGATCATAGCAATGTCTTTTAACTACAGTGCATAATCTAATGTGATGTAGCCAACGTCAATAGGGCTTTGTGGGCCCATGGCCGTGAGCAAAAATGCACCCATTACTGAGCCGTCGGCTGAATTAAGACGATGCCTTCAGCACGGCCAATTTCACGGTAAGGGGGCAGGGTTTCTAGATGGTGTGCTTCGGCTAAAACATAGAGGCCTTCTTGCCAGCGCTTAAGCAAGGGTGGTCCAGAGAGGGGGAGGATATTGCGATCGCAATAGAAATTCAAACTTGGGCGGCCATAGCTAAACGTCGTCACCACCTCCGCATCTGCTGGTACAGCCTGGTTAACCAACGCTGCCACAGGTTTTACCCCATAGGCTTCATTTAGCTCCCACAGCCAGAAATCAGATCCCATTAACAGCAATAGCGTTAGATATAGCCCTGCCATTAGAGTTAAACACCAGCGTGGTTGCCGCCGCCACAGCTGCCAGACCGCCCCACCAACACTCATCCCCAGCACAATGCCAATGGCAATCAGGGTGGGCTGCTGATCAGCAATGCCTAGATAAAGGCCGCCCCCTAGAGCCACCACCGCAATCAGTGTCAACAGACCCACTGCCCAACGGGGAGGCTGCTGCCAGCAATCATGCAGATACGCGCCAATGGCCAATGCCACAAACGGATACAACGGCATAATGTACCACGGCAGCTTGGTTCCCATCAGAGAAATGGCCCCCAGATAAATGCCAGTACCCACCAGCACCAACTGTGCCCAGGAACGCTGTCGCTGTCGCCAGGCCAGCCATACCCCACCCGGCCAAAACATCAACCAGGGCCAGCTGTACTTCAACAGCTCTAACCCGTAATACCAGGAAGGTTGTTGGTGTTCTTCAATGGCAGACGTCACCCGCTCAAAGGACTGAGACACAAAGTGCCCCTGCCAGTAAACATCACCGTAGCGAAGTAACTGGGCACCGTACCAAAACACCACTGGCAAACTACCAAGCAAGAGCCCCAGCCAAAGATATCGATTACGCAATAAGGACCGATTGGAGGCTCCCATAATCTCTCCCACCCATGCTTGAATACAAAAAAACACCAGGGCAATCATCCCTAGCAATAGCACTAAAATGCCCTTTGTCAGAGCAATCAGCCCTAGACAAACGCCTAACCCCAGGGCATATCCAGGCCGTTTCTTCGCCTTTAGACCACACAGCAACAACAACAAAAACAAGGTGACGGCCACCCCATCACGCATGGCTAAGCGGCTGTGCCGCACCACTGGCAGCAGTGTTAAAAACACTCCCGCCGACAGCAGTGCCGGTCGGCGTTGTCCAAATACCTCCCGACCAACCCAGTAGAGCATTGGCACAGCAGCAGCACTAACCATGGCTGGCAATAACCGTGAGGACCATTCTGAAATGCCACCCATGTAGCCCATTGCCATTAACCACTCCACCAGTGGTGGTTTGTTTAAGTAGGGACCACCGTAAAGCGTAGGGTAAACCCAATCGCCACTGGTGACCATTCCTCGGGCCACCGAAGCAATGGTGCCCTCATCCCAATCGCGCAGGGGCACCATGCCCAACCGCCATAGATACAAACACCAGGCAGCTACCATCAGACACAGCCCGTCAGCGGCGGCTTTCGCTGTTTTTATAAAAGCGGCAGGACCGCCTACTAGCAAAGATTCAACCCGATTAACCACAACAATTCCACCAAGACAGTGGCACAATAGCTACGCCCTATCATATTCCTCTCCCCATGACCCCCTGGCAGTTGGGTTGGCTAGATCACAAAATTCAAGGCATTCTCCAAACAAAACGTTGGCACTGGTTGGTCCTGCTAGTGTGGATGGTGCCCTTACTGCTGGTGGGTTTTTTTGACCTGGATCACCAGAGTCTGATGGCTCATGATGAGGGCCTCTATGCCCGTCGCGCCAGGGTGATTGTGGATTCTGGAGATTGGGTGCATCCGTGGGCCACCCCCCAACACAAAACCCCTGGCCCCTATTGGGTTGTGGCTATCTTTATTCAGATTTTCGGACGCCATGAAGTCGCCGTTCGCTTGCCCAGTGTACTGGCAAGCATTGGCTGTGTCTGGCTTACATATGCCATCGGTCGCCGTCTGCTCACACCGACAGCTGCTTTGTTAGGGGCACTTTCCCTGGGAGTGGCTCCCCTATGGCTGCAGTATAGCCGTCTAGCTACCCCCGATATAGTATTTACAGGCCTCGTTCTGCTGGCTGTTTGGCTCCTGCTCAAAGCCGATACCCAGGGGCAACGGACGTCATGGCTGACCTTTGGAGCAGGTATGACCCTTGGAATAACAGTACTGATTCGCAGTGCTTTAGCTGCAGTACCGATAGCCTGTTTACTGCCATACTTTTGCCTCTCTGGACGCCACCATTTGAAGCGGTGGAGCTTATATTTGGGAGTTTTGTTAGGTCTCCTGCCTACGGCAGTGTGGCTCTGGCTCTGCTGGCGACGGTACGACATGGCCGTGCTTAACGCTTTGACCAATTTTCCAATCAGTCAGGGACTGACCACAGATCGGGCCAAGTCCCCTCTGTTTTACCTATTCAATCTTTTAGTCAATGATTTTCTCTGGGCATTTTTTGCGCTGGGGGCAGTCATTCTATTGCTACAGCGTCTGGCGGACTCAAAAGCTCAAATTTTGCCCCAGCCTCAATTTTCCTTACTACTGCTCTACCCGCTGCTTTATCTAGGGATGCTTAGTTTTGCATCCACGAAACTGCCCCACTATGCGATTCCCACCTATCCTTTTTTGGCACTGTTGACCGGATACGCGATGGCACAGCTAATGCAGACTGCGCTTAATCTGCCAATAAAGCGGCTGCTAGGGAGTGTCAACGGTCTACTGCTGTGCCTGGGCAGTGTGCTTACAGTGGCGGCTTGTCTGGCACTCGCCACCAACATTCTCCCCAGCACCAACGATATTAGACCCTATGCGCCGATTGCCTTGGGTCTTGGTTTGGCCTGGTGCGGAGCTGGTCTGCTGTGGTTTAAGGCGGCGCAAAAACAACAGATGATTCTTAACTGGCTGGTGCTACTGCTGGTGGGCCACTGGGCCAGCCTAATGATCGCCTGGGGTACAGCCGACCTGGGTAATATCAATCCTGAAATGAAAACGCTATTGATTCGTGACGATATTCAACCGATTTTGCAAACTCAAGCCGTTGATTTTTCTCCAGGTCTTGATAGTAAACACAGCACTCTTCTGAGGTTCTACACCCCCAAGCCCGGAGAAAAATTAACCGATCTAGAACAGGTTAGTCCCGATGACTATCTGTGGATTGAAGCTACGGAGCTATCTAATCTGACCCGCCCCCATGACTCCCTGGGGCAAATTAAACAAACCCACCTGGTGCACATTCGCCTCCAGTAGGCCTGCTTCTGCAATATTCCCTACAAAAGCTTAAGGATTGGACGGTTGCCTGGGTGAAATAGTGAGCTTACGAATCCGATGCTTCATATGCTCTCACATCAATTTCCCCATGCTGGCTAAGCTGTTTGCGCCCCAACAGATTTGCCGTCGCCAGTGGTTTACTGGCCTCGTATTAAGCCTTTTGTTTGCCTTTGCCTATGGCTATTTAGCCATGCAAAAGGGATTTTCAGCAGACTATGTGGTCCAGGACGATGCCCGCCACTATTTGTTTTGGATGGAGCGCTTCCAAGATCCCAATGCCTTTCCAAAGGACTTAATCGCTGACTATCTCCAGTCTATTGCTCCCCTCGGCTATAAGCTGTTATATCGCATTGCCAGCTACTGTCAACTTCAGCCCGATTGGCTAGCGAAGGTCTTACCCTTGTTTTTAGGTGCGATCTCAGCAGGTTACTACTACAGTCTTACCCTGGCAATCTTCCCAGTGCCCATGGCTGGAGTAATGGCATCGGTAATGCTGAGTCAGCATCTCTGGTGCAACGATGATGTGGTGTCAGCATCGCCCCGAGCATTTATTTATCCCTTATTGATTCCGCTACTGTTTTATTTTGTACGACGGCAGTGGAGCATGAGCCTGGTGTTTCTGGGGCTGCTGGCGTTGTTTTATCCACCAGTGGCCATGGTCGCAACCACCCTGTACGCCGCCCACGCAGTCACTTGGCGAACACTCAGGGTTAAGTGGTCTCGGCCCTGGGTTACGGTCCATCGGGGCCGGTTGAGAGTTGCGATCGCAGCCACCATCCTGACTATTCTGTGCATTTTGCCTACCTATCTCACAGCCCATCAGTTTGGGCCGGTGGTGACCCTGGCCCAGGCCCACGCCATGCCAGAATTTCAACCCTCAGGCCGCCACTCGTTTTTTAGAGAGGGCCTATCTCGCTACTGGTTAGTAATATTCGGCGGCCACGGAGCCATCCTCAAACGCACCCTATTCACACCAGCTACTCTGGTCGCATCCCTGTTTTTAATACCGATGCGGTGGCGCAGTTATAAACTATTTTCAGACTTACGGGCAGTCAGGTCCTCGATTCACATCTTTACCTGCTTAACCCTGGTGAGCCTGGTATGGTTTGTTGTCGCGTATGCCCAGGCCTTTAGACTCCACATGCCGGGGCGCTATACCAGCCACTGCATTATGCTGGCAGTGCCTATTCTGGCGGCCATTGCCTGGACCCTACTCCTGGCAGCTATCTGTAGACAGATGAGCCCATTGACCACCCCCATCGCTGTCCTCCTAATCATGGTGCCGCTGCTGTTCTACTATCCGCTACTGCTCCACAAATTTCCTAAAACCCTCTATTTAAGGGGTCGCGCCGCCCCCATCTATGAGTATCTGCACACTCAGCCCCAAGACACCCTGGTGGCCTCCCTCGACTACGAAGCTGATAACATTCCTATCTTTGCTAAACGGTCCATACTGATAGCCCCCGAATATGCCACCCCGTTCCATCTGGGGTATTACCGACAAATTCGTCAGCGGGCAGTGGATCTGCTAAAAACTCACTACACTAACGAGCAAGCGACATTCAACCGCTTTAGCAAACAGTACGGCGTGGATTTTTGGTTGGTGAATAAAGGGTCGTTTTCCCCTGAATATCTGGCCCATCATCGATATTGGGCAAACAACTATCAGCCCCTGACCCAGACCATTGTTGAAGACATCAGGCAAAACCAGCCCAGCCTTCTGCAAACCCATATTGAGCGCTGTACGGTGGCCCAAACAGACCATTTTTGGCTAGCGTCCACAGCCTGTCTTGTGACCGCAGCCACCGCCACGACGCAATAGACACCACAGTTAGCAGTATGATCAGTGCGCCCCCAAATCGTCTGCTTACTTATCCATGACGCTTCGTTTGCCCCAATGGCTGGTCACAGTTTATAAATCCCCCTGGACGGCGGTCATCATTGTTGCCGTGCTGGGCTTGATCGGTGCCCTCAACCACAGCATGTGGCGAGACGAGATGAATGTGTGGCTGATTATCCGCGATAGTCCATCCTGGGGGGCACTGGTTGAAAATATTCACTACGACCGGGCCCATCCTGGTCTGTGGCATCTGCTGGTCGCTGCCCTGTACAACGTGTTTGGCCACCCCATTGCCATGCAGATCTTCCACTGGCTGCTGGCCATGGGCTCAGTGCTATTGATCTGGCAGTGCAGTCCCTTTACTCAATGGCAAAAATGGTTAATTACCTTTGGTTATTTGCCCTTTTATGAGCATCTGCTGATTGTCCGCAACTACGCGGTGGCGATGTTGCTGTTGTTTGCTATATGTGCCCTGTGGCCCCAGCGGCAGCGGGCCTACTGGCCCCTGGCGGGGCTGCTGGTACTACTAGCCAATAGCAATGTATATGCGCTATTGATTGCGATCTCACTCGCCCTCACCCTTGCCCTGGAGCTACTGTTCCAGCCCCAGCTGCACCGCAACTGGTTAGACATTATCGGCAGCGGCACTCTAGTAGTAGTGGGATGTGCGGTAGCACTGTATTTTATTTTGCCACCCAGCGATGTGGCTAGCCGGGCCCTGGGAGAATATTTCACCAGCCTGGATATGCGCCAGTTACTCAAGTCCATTGGCCGCATATTTGGCGGATACTACATCATTATCCCCAACGGTGCCCGCTATCTAGACTTGTCAGTTTGCGGAGCCATTGCATTAGTCTCATGTTTTTGGGTCAGCATCAGATTGAGCCCAAAGCCATATGCACTGGCTTTTTATCTCTTGGGCAACGGCCTTTTGCTGGGATTTACCTATGCCAAATTTATGCCTAGTGCTATTCGACACTACGGCAATTTTTATTTAATACTGCTTGCATCTCTGTGGTTAGCTAGCCACTATAAACCGTCCCCCCTATTAACTCAGCGGCTCCCCCAAACTACTCACTGGCAACCCAGATCCCAGCGTTGGTTTAACCGGCTATTCACCATTATTTTGATTGCTCACCTGCTGGGTGGAGTATCCCTATTCGCTATGGATTTTGTCATTCCTTACTCCGCCAGTCGTGCTGCTGCGGCCTATATGCACCAGGCTAACCTCCAAGATGAGTTCATCGTTGCCAGTCGTGATGCCCAAATGGCGTCCTTAAGCGGCTATTTGAATCGGCCATTTTACTTTCCCGAAAGACAGGCCATCGGCAGCTATACCCTGTTCTTTAAAGGAGCACGCCGTGAAGTTAGCCAACCTGAAGTGCTCCAGCAGGTCACTCAGCTGCTGCAGGAACACCCTAAAATTCTTCTGGTGTTAACCAAGGAACTGCAGGAACCCACCCCTGGCCTGACCATCAAACCGATTCGGGCGTTTACAAAAGCTTGGCAAGACGAGGAGTATTACCTTTACTGGGTCACCCCTGCATAGTTGCTTCTGTATGTTACCTCTGCATAAAAACAAAAGAGACAACCAAAGTTAGGTTGGACCCAGCCTCAGATTAAGAGTCAGGCGTGGACTCAGTAGTGTCAGATGTGGTGGTGTCAGACGTGGTGTCAGGGGCAGCAACGGTGGCATCCGTCTTAGCTTGAGCCCGCTGCTCACGCTTTTTGCGCTCTGCTTCTAAAATATCCTTCATCACTTCCTGGGCCTGAGCCATCTTGTCCAGGTTGCTGCGATAGAGTTCTAAATCCTTATCTACCTTATCAACAGGTAGAGCAAGCATCTCAGCTGCCGTCTTTAACATTTCCTCCAGTTCGTCCTTATCCTCCACCGATGACGTCCCAACCGTTTCAAAAAGAGTGTAAAGGCCCACAGCCATAAGGCGTGTGTACTTTGCACTGGCTTGATTAGCCACCATATGGAGCTGACCTTGCAAGCCATCTCCATCTGTAGCTTTGGCATTGCTCAGCTTGGCATTGAAATCGCTCAACGAAAGCCCTGAAAGAGCAGTTTTTAACGTCTCAGCATCCTGGCGATATTGTTGAGGGTCCCCTTCTACCGCTTTACAAATAGCTGAAAAAATTGATTCCTTATCGGATTCTGGCTCATACCCCGCCATAAACCGATCAAAGCTGGTAACAACACCCAGGGCATAGAGGGAGTTATATACAAAATCAACATTTACCGAAAGTAGATGCATTTCTACCATCAGTTCCTCCACCACTCGCCGGTAGAGGGAATTGATGGGACGAGAATGAAAATTATAAAAGGCTCGCTTGGTATCGGAAACCGTACGCAGGTTAGTCACAGGTGGGGATAATAAAATGCTAGACATCATTGTCTACTGCAGACGATCTTTTGCCAAGAATCGTACAGCTCAGGTTAAATTGTGATGGGTGCCAATACCACCTTAACGAATATCAGCCACCTATCCCGCAGATATATACAATTAGTACGTCCAAGCAACGTACAGACTGGAAGCTCACACCGTCAATTACAATGGCTTGGCTCTAAATGGATTGACTCTAAAAGGTCATCGGTTCAGGTGCCGCGTTGATCGCCTCTTCTTCGCTATCGTAGATAGCAAAAACAGAATCCATCATGGTCACTTCAAAGACCAGCTTCGATTCTGGATGAACATTGCAAAGCTTAAAACTGCCTTCGACCTTATCTGCATCACGCATTCCAGCGACCAGAGATGTCAGTCCCGAACTATCAATAAAGTTCACCTGGCCAAGGTTAACAATGATGTGGGGAGTTGTGTTGACAATGCACTCTTGTAGCTTGAGTCGAAACTGCCAAGCCGTTGTAATATCTAGCCGTCCCTGAGGCGAGAAGACAACGATACTGTGATTGCTGTCAGGAGGGGTAACGATTCTTTGTTCCATAATGATCGGCCCTTCAATAGTCAGACGTCTTTGTCTTATGTCTTACTTGATGCAAGTTAGAACTTACACTTGTACAAATCATAATGCCCTTGACTTCGCAAGAAAGGGCTTAAAATTTAGTGCTTACGACAAATTGCGGATTTTTGTTGACATTCAGCTTTTTCAGCTGTATCAGCGGCAGAAAGCTGATTACAACGCGCAGATTAGTATGCACAAACCTGAAGCATAAATCAGGATGTTTAAGCACCCTATCCGCTGGTAATGCTATAGGCGTAATACACGTTCCCTATAGCTGTATTGACGCAAAAAAGAGGCCCGTAGTTCCATACAACCAAACGTGTACTGAAACACCCTATTTTCCTACGCGCACCAGTTAACCCAATCTTGCGGTTTGAGGAAAATCTCATAAAGCTTGGCTTCAGGAGTACCTGGCTCTGGTGCATAGCTGTATTCCCAACGCACCATTGGCGGCAACGACATCAGGATAGATTCAGTCCGACCGTTGGTCTGTAACCCAAAAATAGTTCCCCGGTCGTAGACAAGATTAAATTCAACATAGCGGCCACGACGGTATAGCTGAAAGTTACGCTGATGTTCTCCATATGGAGTATTGCGACGCTTTTCTACGATGGGGACATAGGAGGGCAAAAACGAATCCCCACAGTCGATAGCAAACTTAAAAAGATCTTCCCAACTGCGCTGAGAAGGAACACCTACCTCCTGACTGTATTGGGCTGCAAGACCGTCTGAGTTAGGACCGCGATACAGTGCTCCGGTACCGTCCTGATAGTCAAAGAACACGCCACCCACACCCCGGGTTTCTTGACGATGTTTTAGATAAAAGTACTCATCACACCAGCGTTTGAAGGTGTTGTAATACTCAGGATGGTTGAGATCGCACGCCTCTTTCAACGTCCGATGGAACTGCACCACATCCTCTTCAAAGGGATAATAGGGAGTCAGATCAATGCCCCCACCAAACCACCAAACTGGACCCGCCTCAAAATAACGATAGTTCAGATGCACCGTAGGTACGTAGGGATTACGCGGATGCAGAACCATCGAGGTTCCCGTTGCATAAAAGCCATGGCCTTCTGCCTCAGGACGTTGCATCAAAATCGAAGGGGGTAGACGGTCTCCCCAAACCTCTGAGAAGTTAACCCCCCCCTGCTCAAACACATCACCCTGCTTCATCACCCGTGAGCGACCGCCACCACCATCAGGACGAGTCCACTGATCCTCCTGAAATTGACCACCACCATCAACCTCAGCCAGCTTCTGACAAATGCGATCCTGTAACCCCTTAAACCCTTGACTCACACGCTCACGTGAATCACTGGGTGGGGGAGCTGGACTGGATACCTTCTGCGTAGAGTTCTGCGTAGAAGCAATGACCATGGCGATCTGGAGCTAAAGGAATTAATTAAAGGGATGCCTGCTAACTAGAATGACATCTGCGCAAATCACAGATATTAAGAAGCAGTCAATAATGACAATGAATCACGATTTGGACCTTTTTTAACCAAGTTGATACACAGTGTGACAATCCTTGACAAAAGCCCAAACCTATGTGGAGCATTTGTTTGCAGCTTTGTCCTTGAATCAATAAATGGGCTGCATGTTAACCCAAGGTTAAAATGCCTTTCAAGATAGGAAATTACGTGTTCGATGCCCAGATATTTTGCTCAATTACCGGATGGCATTGACCGTTAAAAAAAAAGGGCGACAGTTGCCGCTCTGGGACATGACAATTAATCTGGCAGATTGTACGCGTATGTTTCGGCTTTGGGTTCAGGCACTTCAACAACTTTTTCATCAGCGCTGCTCGCCTCAGACCATCGGACAATCAGCGTTGATTTACCGCAGTAAACGTACTCTAGAAAAACACTATCAGGTGATTAGTACTGCCTCAGTGGATACCCTTTGGCAAAAAATGAATGATTTAGCAGACTTAGCCTCCTGGCATCCGCTAATTACAGCCACCAATGCCCCCAATGGCCAACAAGCGACCCCAGGGCTAATTTATCGAGTGTTTACCCGATGGGTTCCTGTCCCTATCAAGATATTTGTAGAAAATGTACTGCCAGGTGAATGTATTAGCCTGCGTGTTTTTCCAGTACCCGGGCTAGAAGAACGCGCCGTTTATCGTCTTGAGTCCGCCCTATGCGGCACCCGAATTTCCTATTCCATCGAACTTAAAGGATGGCTTTCCCCTGTAGCCTGGTCATTTTTGCGTCCCTATGCTGCCAGAGTCGCCGCCGCCTTAGCCCAAGCAGCCGAACGAACGCCCACTCCGGGTATTGTCCATAATAAATATCGAGATATTTTTGGTTAGATAGCCATAAATTTATCTACCGGTTGTGATGAACGTATCTGCCATCAGTAGGCAGTAGGCTTTAGAATAATATGTACATTTCTAAGCATTAACAGTGCTTACATATGGGCAATGTCTTTTTTAACCGTGGCTAACTTTAAGGATGTGGCTATTAAGCATGCTTGGTAGCAGCATCTTGCAGATGCAGGCGCATTAGAAATTAGAGGCATTGTTTTTGCAAAACCTGTCTATTTATAATTGCCTTTCACAGAAGATATGATGCCGACCAACGAGGCAATTTTGGACGTCTTGCGTCCTGTAAAAGATCTGGAGCAGCAAAAGAGCTTAGTTGAGCAAAATATGATCCGCGACGTCAAAATTGACGACGGTCATGTGAGCTTCAAGCTGGCGCTGGCTAGCTCATGTACCCCTTTAAAGGGTCTTCTGGTCGAGGACTGTGAGCGGGCGGTGAAAAAGCTGCCTGGCGTTCAGAGCGTATCGGTAGAGCTGATCATAGAAGCACCTCAGCATAGGAATACGTTGCCCAGCCAGCAGGGCATTAGCGGAGTTAAACATATTATTGCCGTCTCTAGCGGCAAAGGCGGTGTGGGCAAGAGCACCGTCGCTGTGAACTTAGCGGTGGCTTTAGCCAAGGCGGGTTCAAAGGTGGGCCTAATCGACGCTGATATTTATGGCCCCAATGCGCCGATTATGATGGGACTGCAGGACACAGGCGTTACTGTCCAAGATGGTCCAGACGGTCAACAGTTGCTAGAACCCGTCTTTAACCATGGCGTTAAGCTTGTTTCCATGGGCTTTTTGATTGATCCAGACCAGCCTGTGGTGTGGCGTGGTCCTATGCTTAACGGCATTATTCGTCAGTTTTTATATCAGGTGCAGTGGGGAGAGCTAGATTATCTGATTGTGGATATGCCCCCCGGCACAGGTGATGCTCAATTAACCATGGCCCAGGCTGTACCCATGGCTGGGGTGGTGATCGTGACCACCCCCCAAGATGTGGCCCTGGCCGATGCCCGCCGGGGGTTAAAGATGTTTCAGCAGCTCAATGTGCGAGTATTAGGCATTGTAGAAAATATGAGCTACTTTGTCCCACCGGATATGCCCGACAAGAGCTATGACATTTTTGGCTCCGGAGGTGGTGAAAAAGCCGCCAAAGCACTAGGGGTGCCACTACTAGGCTGTGTCCCTCTAGAAATGCCCGTCCGAGAAGGGGGCGATGCGGGTAAACCGATTGTGTTAGCCCAGCCTGATTCATTATCAGCAGAGGCCCTGACAAAGATTTCTCAGCAGGTAGCTAGAGTTTCGGTAGCGGCGTTAACGTAGGTATTTGTCCACTTTTCGTAGGGTCGTTCCATGGAATGACCCTACGATTTTTTTTCTCAACTGGTTTTGCTTGTATGGCCCAAACCACATTTCTAGGCAAATGGTTTCATCGTTGGTTAAATCCCTGGCAGGGCATTGACTGGCTGCTACTGTTAGTTCCCATTGGCATTACGCTTTTTTCAAGTCTGTTGATTGCCAGCACACGTCTGTACACAGGGGAAACTGACCTAGCCTGGAACCACGTGATCATGTGTGTTGTGGGTATAGTCCTATGTATGTGGCTGGCCCGTAGCCGCTATGAATCTTTGCTGGAGTGGCGCTGGGTTATTTATTTAATTACCAATGTGTCCCTGGTGGCAGTGATGCTGTTTGGTGTGGTAGGCAACGGTGCCCAAAGCTGGATCCCGATTGCAGGGGTCAATGTTCAGCCCTCAGAATTTGCAAAAATTGGCATCATTATTACCCTTGCCGCCACCCTAAAAGATCGAGAGTCCACTACATTAATGGGGCTAATTAAGGCCTTAGCCATTACCGGTGTCCCCTGGATACTAATCTTTTTACAGCCAGATTTGGGCACCTCACTAGTGTTTGGAGCCATTGTCCTGGGGATGTTGTATTGGAGCAATATGAATCCAGGCTGGCTAGTGCTACTGGTCTCGCCTCTGGTAGCAGCAATCTTGTTTAACCTGTACATCCCGGCGTGGATAGGCTGGGTGATTATTGTCGGGGTGATTGCCTGGATGACCCTGCCACTGCGCTGGTATAGCACGTTGATCATGGTCGTGGTCAACTCAATTGCGGGCAAGATTGGCGAATTTCTGTGGGGTTTGTTACATGACTATCAGCGCGATCGCTTAACCCTTTTCTTAAATCCTGAGCAAGATCCTCTTGGGGGTGGTTATCATCTGATTCAGTCGCGCATCGCCATTGGCTCAGGTCAGCTATGGGGGCGTGGGTTATTTCACGGTACCCAAACTCAGCTAAGTTTTATTCCTGAGCAGCATACGGACTTTATTTTTTCTGCCCTGGGTGAAGAGCTGGGGTTTATGGGAGCCCTGGCGATAGTCATTGCCTATTGGTTTATCTGCCTACGGCTGATTATCATTGCCCAAAATGCCAAGGATAATTTTGGGTCGCTGCTAGCCATTGGCGTATTGTCAATGATTGTGTTCCAGGTAATGGTAAATATCGGCATGACCATTGGTCTGGCACCGATTACAGGGATTCCGCTACCGTGGATGAGCTATGGGCGATCGTCATTGCTGACAAATTTTATTGCCATCGGCATTGTAGAGTCAGTGGCGAATTACCAGCAACGGTTGAAGTTTTAACCCCCCCTTAAAGCTTCCTTCAATAGGGGACTTTGAGTAGCACAGTGGCCTTTTTTGAATATGTTGGGTTGAATATGTTGGATTAGGTGATGAGGTGGTATTGGAGAGTCGAGGGGGGTGATGATGTGGCAACCAACCTACCGTTACACTGTTAATTGAAACTCTAGCAAAGCGACACCAATGATAATTTTGCCTGGTTCTCCTGTGACGGTGACAAACGTAAACGATACATACTATGGGTTTCAGGGATTAGTGCAACGAATTACAGACGGCAAAGTGGCCGTGCTGTTTGAGGGGGGCAACTGGGATAAGCTGGTAACCTTCAAGATGTCTGACATTGAAGTGGCTAAGCCTAAGCGTGGTAAAGGCAAAAAGAAGAAATAGGAAATCTGCATAACCCTGTAGCCAGGGCACCCACAAGGGGAGCCCCTACATTTTCGTCCCGATGGGATGTTATTTCTTTCGCATGGTGCTAACGTACTAAATGCGTTTGTACCATGTTACAGAAATATGCGTCTTCCTTTGCCCGAACTGACCTCCCGTGAGCGTCATCCGGCCCATATCGCTGAGGTAATTGAAACGGCAACGACTGAGTTCTTGGCTCAATGTTTGGAGCCAGAGGATCTGAGTTTTCCGGCGATGCCACCATTTGGGAGCTGGGTAAAGTCGTTTGATGAGGAAGCGAATAATCAAATTTATGGGGTGGTTTACCATGCAACCACCAGCCCAATTGATTCAGTGCATCGAGCCCGGGCATTGGGGATGACCTTAGAAGATTTGCGGCAGCAGCAGCCGCAGATTTTTGCGATGTTGAAAACTGAATTTCGAGTTGCGATCGTGGGGTTTGAGACGTCTGATACCCAAAGAAAATCAGATGGGCGCTGCTATCAGCATTTGCCACCGCGACCACCGCAGGTGCATCAGGCGGTATATCGATGTGAGCCAGATGAGGTGATTGGGTTTACGGATGAGTTGGATTTTTTGCGAACATTGTTGCAAGTGAGCGCAGTGCCGAGTGAGAGTTTGGTAGCAGCGGCAATTCGTGAAGTGTATCAGCTGCGAAAGTTTGATCGGGATTGGTTGGTGTTAGCCGGACGGACGGTTGGGACGTTGTTGAAGGATGATTATGATCGACTGCGAATGATTTTGAATCAGATTCATCCTTAATAAGAAAACAAATCTAGTCCTAGTTTCCATAGCTTATTCTGCCTTCTCGCTGCTATGAAACTTTTTGAGCTTGGTCGTCTTTCATCTAGTCAGGCTGAACAACTAGCAGGCATTACCCGCATTGATTTCCTAAACCGCCTTGGTCGCTACCAGGTTTCCCCCTTTCAACTCACTGCCGACGAACTGGCCCAGGACGTCCAAAATACCTAAAA
>JBCCXQ010000021.1:0-44211 GCA_039191365.1 Cyanobacteria bacterium P01_F01_bin.13
CATCCTTGCATTTCAAGATATTGCCCCATATTGCTTAAGGTTTATTTCAGATAGTGTCTACGGTTCAACCGTGTGAGATCCTAGGGTACTCAATGATTGACACGATTTTAGACGCGCTTTCAACACCCATGGACCAATCTCAGCAATCAACGGCGGTAGTTACCGGGGCCTCCTCCGGCGTTGGCCTCTATGCAGCAAAGGCATTGGCCAACAGGGGCTGGCACGTGGTAATGGCCTGTCGCAATCTACCAAAAACTGAAAATGTGGCTAAGGAGGTGGGTATGCCCACTGGCACCTACACCATCATGAAGCTGGACCTGGCTAGCTTAGATAGCGTCCGTAGCTTTGTTAAGGAGTTTCGTGCCACTGGCAAAACTCTAGATTCATTAATTTGTAATGCTGCTGTTTATTTGCCGCTGCTCAAGGAGCCCATGCGTAGCGAAGATGGCTATGAGCTGAGCATGGCCACCAACCATCTGGGACATTTTTTACTGTGTAACCTGATGCTGGAGGATTTGAAGAAGTCGTCCCATCCCCGTCTGGTGATTCTTGGCACTGTGACCGCTAACCCCAAAGAACTGGGGGGTAAGATCCCTTTCCCTGCACCGCCGGATCTGGGTAGCCTCGAAGGATTTGAGCAGGGTTTTAAGGCACCGGTGACCATGGCCAATGGTAAAAAGTTTAAGTCAGGAAAAGCGTATAAGGACAGCAAGCTTTGTAATGTACTCACTATGCGGGAGTTGCACCGTCGCCATAGTGAAGCTACGGGTATTGTATTTAGCTCCTTATATCCAGGATGCGTTGCGGAAACTCAGCTATTTCGCAATCACTACTCTGCCTTTCGTACTATTTTCCCCTGGTTTCAAAAGAACATTACCAAGGGCTATGTAACCGAAGCGGTTGCAGGCGACCGGGTAGCTGCTGTGGCTGCTGACCCTGAGTACAATCAGTCTGGCTACTACTGGAGCTGGGGAAATCGTCAGCAGGAGGGTCGTAAGTCCTTTGTCCAGGAAATGTCGAATGAGGCCCTGGATGATATCAAAGCTCGTCGGCTGTGGGAACTTAGCGAGAAGCTGGTAGGGCTGGCATAAAAGCCTCTCTGTTAATAACAACTGTGCCTGGCTAGTCATACCATCTTGGAAGGGGTGTCGAATGACGGGGTGGGTCTTTCCAAAGCCTCAGCCCTCACTCATCTATAAACAGATCCCTAAAAATCAACCGTCATCGGATTACCTCCTGTACCATTGCCTGCGGACCGCATGGTCAAAACCAAAGCAGTTTCAGGGCAGAATATCCCCATGGTGCAAGCAGATATCGGTATTATTGGCGGTAGTGGCCTCTATCAAATGGATGCCCTGGCTGACGTGGAAGAAGTCACGATAGAGACTCCCTTTGGTCAACCGTCCGATGCGTTTATTTGTGGCAAATTAAACGGTACGCCTGTTGCTTTTTTGGCTCGCCATGGCCGGGGACATCGGCTGATGCCAACAGAGCTACCGTTTCAGGCGAATGTCTATGCAATGAAAAGCCTGGGGGTAAAGTATCTGATTTCTGCATCGGCGGTGGGCTCCCTCAAGGAAGAGGTGAAACCGGTGGATATGGTAATTCCCGATCAGTTTATTGATAGAACCAAGAATCGGGCGGCTACTTTTTTTGGAGATGGTATTGTCGCCCACATCGCGTTTGGCGATCCGATTTGTAAAAATCTGGCAGCTATCCTGGGGGATGCGGTGGAAAGTCTGGACTTAAAGGGGGTTACCCTCCACCGGGGCGGGACCTATGTCTGTATGGAAGGCCCTGCTTTCTCCACCAAGGCGGAATCTCATCTATATCGTAGCTGGGGTGCGACGGTGATTGGCATGACCAATTTAACGGAGGCCAAGCTGGCGCGGGAGGCTGAAATTGCCTATGCTACATTGGCCATGGCCACTGACTATGACTGTTGGCATCCAGACCACGACAACGTCACGGTTGAAATGGTAATTGGCAATTTGCAAAAAAATGCTGTCAATGCCCAGCTTGTAATTCAAGATGTGGTGCGTCGGCTGACGGAGAATCCACCCCCATCGGAAGCCCACTCTGCTCTCAAGTATGCTGTGATCACCCCGTTAGATATGGCTCCGGCAGCCACAAAAGATAAGCTAAAACTCCTGCTAGCGAAGTATATGTAGCGCTAAGGAATATTTTTTATTTCCCTGTCAGTGAGCAACGCTACAGTCATCCTAGTGGGAAAACTACTGTATGTAGTTTTAGTGAAGCTACTGGACTCTAGTTGAATTTCCGGAAGAAACGCGGCTAAAGCTGCAATTTATTTTTTCTGAGATCGTATGATTTCATCTATCAGGTGAGTTTTAAACTTGCCTGAATGGTTTTTATCAGTAATTACACAGACCAAAATATTAGAAAAACGATCGCTGGTTTGAGTATGAACTGGTCGGTCATGGCCTTTATCTGTTTTTACCTCACGGATAAAGGGTTGGTCTGCGCTTTAGTTCTACAGCTGTTAATGCCTATTTCTATGCGCTTGTGCTGGACCTCACCAGATAATGGACTTTTTAAATACAACAGAAACGCTTGAAGCCGATGACTTACTAGACCTGGAGTCAGCCTCTGCCCTAAATTGTTTGGATATTTCTAATTCATCTACTTCTTATAAAAAGAAGGACGCTTTTGCGGCTGCCCCAGTGAAGGGTGAAAGTTTAAAGCTGCCTTTCTATGAGGACGCAGAAGAGACTTTTTCAGAGGATGGTCATCAGTCGAATGCCTTTGTTCCTCCATCTGAGATGGCAAAAATGTTTTGTCGGGGGGCAATTACGGCTGAGCCGTTGACCGTGGCTGGGGCGAGTGATTATAGATTTTCAGTGACGTTGCCTGAGCAGGGAAAGGTGGACCTCACCAACTTGGGAACAGGTGAGGTGATAGTCACTGGACCTAATGGTTATTGTCAGTTTGCTGGCTTTGTTGGTGTCAAGGGGGACGCCATCCACTACCGGGTAAAGGCTCCCAATGGTATTTGGACCCAGGCTGATAATGGTATTTACCGGATTACGCTGGCTGTTGATGAAGCCATTTCCCTTGGGGTGATGCAGGTTTTTCAGGTGTCGGTAGAGACAGGTATCGGTAGCTGTCTGTTGCAGAACGGCAACTTTGAGTCGGGGTTGACTAATTGGGTAACGTTGGCTGGTACCGAACGGGTTTCTAAGACAAATGCCTATATCGGTCTAGCGTCCCTGGTACTGTCAACAATGGATAGCGGTACAAACCAGACTGTGCGGATCGCGCCTGGGATGATACTGCAGCTGACGGGCTATGGCCGCTCCACATCTCAGGGCTATAGTTCCTTTGGGATGATGTTTTTTGATGCAAAGGGTAGTTTGCTGTCCCGCAGTGATGTGGGGGCTATTCGGTCGTCTCAGTGGTGTGATTATTTTGTAGTTGCGATCGCACCCACCCGTACCGCCTATGTCCAAGTTTGGACTTATCAAGGCTTTGACCATGGGCTCACGTACATTGATGGGTTATCTTTGCGCCAAATTTCACCAGAAGATGTGCCCCCCTGTAAAAACAGCCAATTTGTCCTGGAGAATACCCCCCTGACATCGGCCAATAATATTTTCTCCAGTAGTGTCCTCTATTCCCCCAATGGCAAACTGCTCAAGGCGAGTGTAAAGCCGGAGGTTTACCAATGGGTTCAAGAATGCCTAAGATATGGGGACGCTTCTGGAACATATTATGACCGGTGAACTTGGTTACTCCCTACCCCCAGCTGTCCGTCGGATTGCCAATAACTTTCGCCTGGTGGGCTGGCTCAGCTTTTGGGTGCAAACCGTCAGCGGTGTTATTGCCACCTTGTTATTTGTCACTTCCTTACTGGGGCTGCAGTCGGTTAGCAACCGAGGCGGCGGGGCGGAAAATGCAGCGGCAGGCGGCGGCTTTTTGCTAGCAGCGTTGGGGCTGGCGGCTGTCTATGTGGGAGCATTTTGGGCCTTTCAGTACACACGGTTTTCCCGGCGGCTCAAATCCACTAACCCAGACCTGCGCCCTAAACCTAAAAACGCCGCCAAAATGATTACCACCGGGTTAACTATCAGCGTTTTGGGAATGTTCTTTGGGTTGCTCGGCTCCGGTGGTGTGGTCGGCGCGCTAATGCTCAAAGTCATTTCCCAACCCCAAAGCAATATAGCGCTTACGGATCCCACACTGGCGGTTGAACCTCTTGATGTGTTTTTGGTTCAGGCAACGGTTAATACACTGATTTCTCACTTTGCCGGCATTGTTGGGTCCCTGTGGCTGTCGCGAACAATTAATAAACAATCGTAATGACCTACCGGGGAGCTACTTTAATTAGAAAATTCTGGTTGAGTAGGAATCTAGAAGGCAGGAGTTATAATTCCCAAGGAGCATGACTTCTAGCTCCTAATTCCTTAATTCTATCCTTAGGAAAACTTTCCGCTTTAAGTTGGTGCCTCCCACTGATCTTCAGGAACGGTAAACAGATTTTTTATATCACAAATTAAGGGCAATCGTTGCAGCCCGCTTTGACGGTTTCAAAGCAACCAGTGTGCTGGTTGGCACCCTTAAAACAGCGGTTTTAGCAGGGTTAGCTAGAGTATAGGTAGCCCTACATGTTCCTGGGAGTTAAACCATGACAAAAGATGCTGTTCCATGTGATCGCATTTGGTTGTTATACCTACAAGGGCGATTATCTCCAGCTCAGGTACTGGCATTGTGTAAGCTGTTTGCAGAAAAAGGCCACACAATTCGCCATGACCATCAGTACGACCATCAGTCATCTGCCGCCTAGTATTCAGGCAACCGGGTTGCACTATGTCCTACAGCGCAACCCATGAAATCATTAGCAGATCGGATTCCAGCACCGACACTGGTTATTTTGGCAGGCGTAACGGTGCAGATTGGCTCTGCCCTGGCCAAGTCCGTCTTTGAACTAGCCGGTCCCCTAGGCACCGTATTTTTGCGGGTAGCCCTATCGGCGGTATTGCTGTTTGTGCTGTGGCGGCCTCGCTGGCAAAGAAGCCGTCACCATTGGCCCTTAGTTATGGCTTACGGTGGCGTGTTGGCAGTGATGAATACCTCGTTTTATCTGGCGATTGATCGTATCCCCCTGGGCATTGCCGTTGCGATTGAATTTACTGGCCCCCTGGGGCTGGCGGTGATCAAGTCGCGCCGCTGGTTGGATGTGGTATGGGTAACCCTGGCGGCATTGGGGGTGCTCCTGCTAGCGCCGCTGCAGGGCGGTAGTGGTTTAGATCCCATTGGTTTAGGATTTGCTGGCATATCGGCTCTAGCATGGGCCGGGTATATTTTGCTGGCGGCGGCAACAGGAAAGGTGGTACCAGGAATTGAAGGTCTGGCCTGGGCGATGGTGTTTGGCACCTGTGTGCTGATGCCCATTGGCATTGGCACGGCGGGTACTGCCTTATTGGATGGGCGATTTTTGGTCATTGCCCTGGCGGTGGCAGCTCTGTCATCGGTCACCTATGCGCTTGAACTGATAGCTCTGCGGCGGCTGCCAGTAAATGTGTTTGGTGTCTTGCTCAGTGTGGAACCGATGCTGGCGGCGGCATCAGGATTTATGGTTTTGGGGGAAACGCTGACGTTGCGATCGCTAGTGGCGATTATTTTGATCTCCATTGCGGCAGCTGGGTCGGCCCGGTATGGAGTCCCTGTTGAAGAATAAATAAAAAAGTCCCTTGGCCAGTATATGACCAGGGGACTTTTTCCTTTTGGCTTAGCAGATGGGCCGTGCCCACCCTACGCCCCTACAAATCGCTACTAAACCGAAGTGTTCATACAACAGCTTCGTTCAGCAGTTCAGTAATGGCACGGTGCTCAATGGGGGGCTCAGACAGTACTGCCTGACGGGTGTCCGTAATCAACCAGTCTAGGGCCGCTTGCTGCATATCAATAGATGCGCCAGTCTTATCTACGCAATAGCGACCAAATACCAGCTTGTCAATTAGACGTACGCCGGGGCCAATGCGGGAGTATTCAAAAATAACGCTCTTATTTACCTCAGCACCGCTGCAAATGCAGCAGTTGGGACCAATCATGCTAGGGCCAATGATGGTAGCGCCGTCTTCGATTTCAGCCATGCCACCAATGTAAACCGGACCTTCAATATTGATTTTGTCCCAGTTAGCCTTCACATTCAGACCGGTGTATACACCAGGCTTAACTTCTTGACCCGGAATGCCCACACCTTTCACTTGGCCAGTCAGTACATCCTGAATGGCCTGCCAGTAGTCGGGTACCTTACCAATGTCCACCCACTCAAACTCCATGGTGATGCCATAGAATGCTTCGTTAGCTTCTACCAGCCTGGGGAACAGGTCTCCACCAATATCAAACTCTTGACCAGAGGGAATGTAATTAAAGATCTCAGGCTCAAAGATGTAAATACCGGTGTTGATATTGGTACTCAGGGCTTCTTCAACCTTGGGCTTTTCCTGGAACGACTTGATGCGGCCTGTGTCATCAGTGACCACTACACCGTAGCTAGGTACCTGCTTTAGGGGGACAGACTTCATCACGATGGTCGCGATGGATCCTTTTTCCTTGTGCTGACGTACAGCTTCGGTAAGGTCAAGGTCGATTAGGGCGTCACCACAGAGAACAACAAAGGTATCGTCAAAAAATGGCGAAAAATCTTGAATCTTGCGCATACCACCGGCAGAACCCAGGGCATCCCCTACTAGTTCACCATTGGTAATCCGCCCTTCAAAGGAATAGGCCAGTTCAACACCAAAGCGCTGACCGTCTCTGAAATAGCCTTCAATTTCATTAGCAAGGTGGCTGACATTTGCCACAACTTGATTAAAGCCGTGCTGCTTTAGCAGTTCCAATAGAAACTCCATCACAGGTTTTTGCAGGATGGGGATCATCGGCTTTGGAATGGTGTACGTGATGGGACGTACACGAGTACCTTTCCCTGCGGCCAAGATCATGGCTTTCATAAATGCTCTCTCTATTCCTTAATTAACAGCTAAGAGGTAAAAATAACTGACGTTGCCAACATAGTCGGCAACGACAACAAGCGCATGGCTCTAAATCTATAAATTAACAAGAGCTATCGCAGGACAAACCTTAGAATCAATCTAAAATTTGCCATTGCCGATGAAAACTGGCGATTGCCAGGAATGGATATCTCAGCAACGTCAAGATGATAGCAAGCGTGTTTACAGTATACCCACGCATAATCGTGGTCTTCATTACTGCCTCACAGACACCAGGATAAATGTTGATTTTTGTATATTCCTACCGCCAGTCGACACCAACGTCATATCTGTCTTTGCAGATATGCTTGCAGGCATTTCAGGTCCATATGCCCTCTAATCAGGAAGTACATAGGCTGGGACATCCCCCAGGGACGCTTCATCTAACTGTCTAACTCTAAGATCGCGATAAAAGCGTTCCTGGGCTAGCTCCACCTTAGACTGTGACGATAGAAACAATAGACCCCAAAAAACGCCGACCTTCTCATGGCGGTAGTCTTCGTCCGTTAGTTCCTGTGTAATGGGGCCACCCAGGACATCGGGACGGAAATGGGCCCAATGTTCCAGCAGACGCTCAAAGTCCATCCATTCGATAGCGCTCTCAAGTTCCTCCCAATACCGATCGAGAAATGAGGAAAGGGCCTCGGCGATTTCCGATAAATTTTCCTGGTGGGCAAGTTGGGCGATGGTGCTGATGGCTTTACGTTTGGAGTGGGGTTTGGCTCCGCGATGGCGATTACGAGGGGTGGGATTAGCCATGGC
Organism: Cyanobacteria bacterium P01_F01_bin.13; assembly: GCA_039191365.1. GTDB lineage: Bacteria > Cyanobacteriota > Cyanobacteriia > Phormidesmidales > Phormidesmidaceae > Leptothoe. Next base: position 7,776 of record JBCCXQ010000021.1, read on the forward strand.
TACGGCCATCATTTCTAGCTGGGCAATTAGCTCTTGCAGCGTAACCTGCCGTTTCTCTGGAGGACTAGCGACTGCCCGTCGGTGGATATAGTGTTCAAGATTGCGAGGCAGCCGTTTGGCATAGCCCTGAGGCTCGAACGCTTCGTCCGGATCTTCAAAGTCAGTGACTTCTTCTTCCTCAATTTCGGTGCGGATTAGGGTGTCGGCCTTGAGCAACACCAGCATCGATGCATAGAGAAACGCCTGCCCGGATTCAGACAGATTTTTTTCGTAGGGTGAACGGCCGTTAGTTTCTGGAGGGATTTGCTCTTTCAGGCTTTTGAGAAAACGATCAACCACATCAATGACGTTGACATCCCACGGGTCAATTTCGCCGCGCTCGGAAAGATCGATAAGGAATGCGATCGCACGTTGTGCTAAGGAATTAGCCATAGAGACACCCCTATTCAGGACTCAATGACGCTACATATAGCGTGAACAAATGCACTATAGCTTAGAAGAATTGAAATTTCAAAAAAAACTGTCAAATTCAGTTACAAAGACCCCTCGACGGCTTTAAAAACTGTCAAATATCACCTTCTGAACCAACACTTTCAGGCACTAGACTACCGACTTTAAAGTTTTTTTTTGAAAAAACAAAAAAAGGGAAAAGGTAGGGCACATAGCTCCTTTCCCCTTCCCTTTTACAGTGTTAGCCTTACCATCAGGCCCTTTGATAGACGGCCTAGGCTACGGCTTCCTTATTGTCTGGATCCTTAGCTGCAGTTCCTGGCAACATGGGCTGTAGATCTTCTAGCTCCACCCGATAACGTTCTACATCTTCTTCAAGTTGCTGAATGCGCATTTCACGCTGTTGGACCTGAGGATTAATATTTAAATAGCCCTGGATTTGTACCCATACACTAAATACCCAAGCGAGTACAGCACCTACACCAAGGGAGATCATCAGCTCTATACACAGCGGGGCTTCGATATCCAGTCCTCGCACAATATGGATAGTGGCGGGGGCAGTATTTTCGATGCCAAACAGTACGAGAGCTAAACAAATGACAAAAATGACGACAAAGTTAATCTGCCGCATGGTAGCCACCTCAAATCGCAGTATTTAGAACAGGTACAGGCTACTACAGGAAAGTTGCAATCGGACGAAGGTTTTTCATTTGTTCAAAGATTGTCGCACTCCATAACTAACGTCTCATGGCTCTACCGCTCAATCCATAGCGCACCCCGTAACCCCCAGCGCAAAGCAGTGCAATCACTATTGCGCCAATGCCGATGGGGCTGGGTATCCAAAATGTCGTATCAATCACATTTAACTCTCCAGGTTGGAGGAGCCACCGTTGGGTTGCTTGGATAGAGTCAAGCTGAAAGCTGAGATTTAGAGTACGCCAGCGATCTAGGGCACCGCCATCACCGACGGTGCTATCGGCGTTTAAGTCGCTCAGGTCAATATCAGCATGGAGATGGTTGAGCAAGGCCAATCCCCAGTTTCGCTGGGTTAGCTCCATGTGGGCCAGTAGTGGTGGTGCTCCTGGCACCTGGGTCATAAGTCCGTCTTCAGCAAACAGCTGATTAAATTTTTTAGTCAGGTCAGCGCCGTTGTAAAAGTCGATGCGTACCTGCAGCGTGCCATCGTCTATGGGCGTTACCTTGCCTGAAAATGTCTTAGCTTCTTTGATGAAAACCTGGAGCCACTGCTGTCGTATATCACTGTTGAGGGCGATAAACTGCTCATCTAGATGCAGCGTTTGGGTCAATACACCGTGGGTTTGACTATCAAACTGAATACCCAGCTGATAATCAACACAGCCTGTCAACCCCAGGGATAAAACCACAACAGCAACCAGTCTTGCGGCCCAGGCTCTACAGCTAGTTAGCCATTTTCTCCTCTGGCCCTGCTGCTTACTCTCCCTCAACTCAGCCACCACAACCCTCCCAACATAAGACCACAGCCAATCAGCGCAATCCAAACAAACCCGTTATCGTCTGTATTGACCTCGCTCAGGGGGAGTGGTGGTGGCGATGGTTTCAGAGGGCGAGGTTTTATGGGGCGATTTTGCCAGGGTTTCTCGTCGTTTCCTTCCAGGTTTGCCAGGTCGGGAATCTTGGTCAACCATTCCTCTTTTGCCTGCAGTTTGGGTGCTTGAATAATATAGAGGAGCTGTTTGCTTTGCTTTCTGACATCAAAGTCCGGGTGCAAGGCCAGAGTGCCACATAGCTCAATGGCCTCTTGACGACGGTCTGCTGCGGCTAAGGCATTGACAAGCCACAGCTTTAATTCTCCATCTAGAGCAGTGCTACGTTGCTCGTTTAATCCCTGTTCAAAAGCCTGTACGGCATCCGCATATCGACCCCGCTCGAAAGCTTGCTGCCCCAGTTGATAGGCGGCTTGGGCACGCTGATTGGCTGCATCTGGCATTGCGGCTAGTCTGGTGTTTGCTGCTTAGATATTTTACGGTGATTGGACGGTGTCGCAAATGTCTTATTAAGCAACTGCGATCGCACCCGGATCTTGGAGACCATATAGGGTGGGTTGACGATTAAGATTAAGCTCGTTCATAGTCACCATTTGATACCCTCGGGCTTGAAGATCATTCAAAGTCCCCCTGATGGCCCACAGGGTTGTTTTTTTCCATGCATGCAACAGAACAATTTGCTGATCTGTTGCATGACTCACAATGGTGTTGCGCAACCTGGAGGGGCTGTAATGGTTCTTCTCATCATGACGGTCCCAACCACAAATTTGATACCCTGGCATAGCCTCCAGTACGGCTTGGTGATTAGCAGGGCTGATATATCCCTTGGGGGGTCTAAATAAGGATGGTACCTGACCAAATGTTTCAACAATTAACTCATGGTTGCGGCGCACTTCGTCAACTGCTTGAGTAGGCGATAAAGCGTGGAAGTTAGCCGGATGAGTGTAGGAATGGTTTTGTACCTCATGGCTGCCTGCACGAATCCGTTCAATCACATCTGGATGGGTCCTAATTGTTTTTTCAATATTGACGCCCACCGCAAAAAATGTGACCTGAATAGGGTGTACTGCAGTTTGATTGAGGTCTTCGATGACCCGCAGTAATTCTGCTGTGCCTACCTTCGTGTCACCCGACGTTTCTACTTTGGGATCATCATCAAAGGTAAGTGCAACACGAGGTAATGTGGACACAGGCGCAACGCTACGAAGACCGTTATGAGGGTAGCGATTCAAGTCGCTACAGGTCACACACTGATACCCTTCTTCCAATAGATGAGTAAAGATTTTTCGCATTGCCCACAGTGTGGGCTGCCGCCAGCTGTGCAATAGCGCTACCTGACGGTCGAAGAGATGTTCGATAAATCGATTTAAAAATACTTGAGTCGTATCTCCTGAATTCTCATCATGACGATCCCAACCGACAATCTGGTAATCGGGGAATTTTGCTTGGATGGCTGTTTTCACGTCTTGGCTGATGAGACCGCCTGGGGGTCTAAACAAGCGCGGAGGATGGTCAAATATTTGTTGAATTAAGTGGTGGGTGCGCTGTACTTCATCTAAGGCTGCATCTACCGATAGTTGAGAGAAGTTTGTAGATGGAGTAAAGGCTTGATTGGCAATTTCATGACCGCCTTGAGCCATCCGGTGAAGTAGCTCAGGATTCTGAGTCTGCATGGTTTGTAGATGCTGACCACAGACAAAGACCGTAATCCGAATAGGGTGTTGTGCGCCTGTGTTCAGGTCTTCAATTATTCGTAACAGTTCGGCAGTGCCTAGCTGCACTTGGCCTTGATAAAGGATTTGGGGACTACCGTTAAAGGTTAGGGCAATTCTGCGGGTCATTGCTTGACTATCGTATAGAGATGCACATCAGTAGACACACAGTGAACATCAAAATTTCTGATAGTATTCGCGATTGTTAACTACCCGACCAACGAACTCCCCAGTTCCTAGGCAGCCTAGTAAGCGAACGGCCTAGCATCTTTACGCTGCCAGGCCCACGGACTGCTTTGTATCAGCCAGGACCTCTAGGGATTGCTTGAGGTCTGCGGTTAGTAGCATGGCCTGCTGTTTGGCAGAACTAGAGGAGAGATAGTTCTGGACAGGGATGGGGTTACCAATGCACACCTCGACACAGCTGCCTAATTTAGGATGAGGGCTATCGTAGTCGAGATAGATGGGCAGGACCTGAACGCCTAAGTTTGGGGTGGATTGCTCTGCTTGCAGAGCCAGTCGAGCTAAACCAGGTTTAAGGCGTTGGATCTGCTTTTCACGAAAAATATTACCTTCTGGAAAAATGACCAGGGTTTGGTGATTTCGGAGGATCTGCATACCGTGGCGCAGCGTTGCGATCGCAGGTCGTCTGACATCTACCGGAAAGCCCCCAAGCCGTTTAATCGCCCAGCCTTGCATGCCGCCGCACTCATCGGCAGTTACCATAAAGCGCAGATAGCGACCGGTGGTTTGATGGCCCACCAGTCCCACTAGCAATGCATCCCAGCGGGAGCGATGGGTAGGGGCAAATACAACGGGACCACTGGTGGGGATATTTTCCTGACCAATGATGCGAATTGATTTAAAGAAATTTGGCAAAAGGACGTTTTCACCAATTTTGTAGGCTAAAGGGGCGAGCCAGGGGGACAGCCTTGAAGGCGCAGAAACCACCTCAGAAGTCGGCTGCCTGTGAAGCAAAAATTGTGAACTCAAAGCCATTAGCGATACTCAGGAAAATGAAAACACAACCCATGCGAAATCCGAATCTTGCCAGTCATGTGCCGAAAGATACGCCAATCCGCATTTGTATACATACCATAAACCTTTATTGAGGTTTGCTACGCCAGGGGACAGGACAGTTTCACTGCCGTCTCTGACGAAACCAGTTTTGTAACTGCTGTTGGCAGGAAGATGCGAGAATTCCCCCCTGTACCTCTAATCGATGGTTAGACGCTGGTCCATCTGGCACATTTAATACAGAGCGTACTGCCCCTGTTTTCAAGTCATCAGTGCCATACACTAGTAAGCCCAACCGAGCATTCACAATTGCACCTGCACACATGGGGCAAGGTTCTAACGTCACATACAGACGACAGTCGTTGAGATGCCAGTTCTGCAGATGTTGTCCAGCCTGACGCAGGGCCAAAATCTCCGCATGGGCCGTCGGGTCATGGTGTCGTTCTCGACAGTTGGCAGCTTCGGCGATCACCTCATCATCAGGCCCCACAATCACCGCCCCCACCGGTACTTCCCCTGCTTTTCCTGCCTCCTCTGCCAGCTCTAACGCCCGCAGCATCCAACGACGGTGGTTCAAATAAATAGGATTGTCCAGCGGCGGCGGCGGCACATCAAACGGCATTTTGATAATCCGGAGGGGAGGCATCACCCACCGGAGTGTGGGGAATAGGGAATGGGAAATAAAATCAAACAATCCCAAAATAGGTCAAAACGAGGGGGGCTTCACCTGTGTTTTTAACCTCGTGAACATCACCAGGCTCCACCAAAATACAAACACCTGGTGCAAGCATCTGATCGATACCGTTAACCGTCATAGTGCCAGTTCCTGTTGAGACAAAAAATACCTCATGCATATCCGAGTGGGCATGGGCATCGGCAACTTGCCCAGGGGCAAAGGTCGCCTGGGAAAAGTTGGTTAAGTGAGGGATTTCCCCCGGCTGCAGCATGACCTTTTTGAGAATGGCAGTATTGTGGGAAACGCCTTGGGCTTCCAGGTCACTTAGCTTTACTCGTTTCATTACCAAACCAAAACCCGACTTTCTCCAGAGTACTAGGCTGGTTTAGCAATTTTAATGTGTTCACCAAAAAATAGCTTTGTGATGAAGCAAAGGTACTTTTTTCGTAATCCATTCCTTAATTGTCACTGGTATCCGACTCATCCTTACTGGGGGTAGCGGAGGACTCGTTAGATAAAACCAAGGTACGGAGGTCAGTTTCGCCCACCATCGGTAGGGTCGGTACAGGATCGTAACCACCTTCGTGCCAGGGGTTGCAGCGAACAATGCGTTTAATAGCCATCCAGCCACCTCGCAATGCGCCAAAGCGCTCAACTGCAACCAGGGCGTAGTGGGAGCAGGTGGGGCTATAGCGGCAGGTGGCTGGTAATAAAGGGGAAATCAGGATCTGATAGCCACGAATAAGTGCTTTTAGCACCAGTTTCATAATGGTGTGGTCTGAATAACACTTTGATTATGGCAGGCGGCCAAGGAATTTGATGGCTTTTGGCACTTGGTCAGTAGCGTAGTGAGTGGCGAGATATGTCGAAGAGCTGGCATAAAACCAGCCCCTACAAAAGCATCAACTGTATAATTGGGCGACTCCGGCAATATTGTCTGCGCCATGGCCTGCCTGTTGGGATTTTTGGTAGATTGTGCGAACAGATTTAATAGCTGGAACATTGGCCTCAACTGACTGGGCAAACGCTTGGGCATAGCGAAAGTCTTTTTCTACCAGGTCAATGGGAAACAGTGGGGCGTAGTTTTGGGCTGCCATTAGAGCACCAATGCTCTTGAGTGCAGGGCTTGTGGTGGGCATTTGGCCAAGCCAGTTAACAGTGGTTTCAGGGGGCATACCTGCTTTTTGAAGCAGGCCGAGAATTTCGCCCAGGGCAGCTACTTGAATACCAAAAAGAGTATTGATAGCTAGCTTTAGAGCCATGCTGGCAGTGGCATCTCCCACTGGATAAATCACTGCGGAGTGGGTTTCGAGAAGGGGTTGAATAGTTGCCAGGATAGTTGGATCGCCACCGACGAGTTGGATCAGCTTACGGGCTTCGGCCTGAGGGCGGGAACCCACTACGGGAGCGGCTAGAAATGAATAGTTTAGGGCATTCATTGTGGCTGCCAGTTCGCTACTCCAACCAGGGGTAAGCGTACTGTATTCGAGTGCAACTGCCCCCTCTTTTAGCCCATAAATGGCTCCAACAGACTCATCCAACCACACCTGACGAGACGCCTCATCATCTGCCACCATGACAATCACCACATCTGCTGCCTGGGCCGCTTCCTTGGGTGAAGCATAGGCTGTTGCTCCTTGGTCTACTAAGGGTTGACAACGTTTAGCCGTACGGTTCCAAACATGCATGGAATGCCCTGCTGCCAACAAATGCTTAGCAATGCGGGTACCCATGGCACCCATACCTAAAAATGCAATGTTACGCATAGAAATTCTGCTCAGTTACTTTACAGGTATGGTATCTGTGGGAAAAACGACAATAAATACCTAAAATCTCAATAGACTCATGTAATTTATGCACGAATGGATCTTGCCGCACTAGAGCTATTTATTGATGTGATGCAGCAGCGTAGCTTTGCGGCGGTGGCGCGGAGTCGTAATGTTGATCCGTCGTCGGTGTCCCGTGCCATTGCCAAGCTAGAGCGAGACTTAGACATTCGCCTGTTTCAGCGTAGTACACGTAAGCTACAACCGACGGAGGCAGGACAGCTTTATTTTGATCGGGTATTTCCAGTGGTAGCTGAGTTGACAGCGGCACAGCAGCAAGCGATAGAGGTCAGCCAGACACCTCGGGGCACATTGCGGGTGACGGCACCAAGTGTGTTTGCAGAAAAGCAGCTGACGCCATTGTTGCCGAAGTTTGCTAGACGTTATCCAGAGCTACGGGTGGAGCTGCTGTTGGTGGATGCGTATTTGGATCTGATTGCTGAACGGATTGATGTGGCAATTCGGGTCGGTTCATTGCAAGATAGCACCTACCGCTTGCAAAAGCTGCGTTCGATGGAGTTTTATATCTGTGCCGGTCCGGAGTATTTGCAACAATATGGGACGCCTGAGAAACCTGAAGAGGTTGTTGACCATAGCTGTTTACTTTTTCCCCGTCGGCATCATAGCCTTAGTTGGTTGTTTAAGGATGGGGATGGTCAGGTGACTGAGGTGCCGATTCAGGGGCAGTATTTGATTACGAATTCGGCAGCAATTAGAGGATGTGCTATTTCAAATATGGGCCTCACGCTTCTCCCTGACTGGCTTGTAGAGAACGATGTCGCCACAGGCCAACTAGTCCGACTCTTTAGCAACTACACTGTCACCACTACTGACTTTAACAGTGCCGTATGGCTGCTCTATCCAACCCAGGCGTTTATCCCCAGAAAAACTCAGGTCTGGATTGACTATTTAGTTGAAACCTTGGCCAGTTAAGGGGGCTACACCTAACATTTTCTGACAACAGACTCATGACATGACATGCAACGACACTTATTTCACATCTGATTATCGTTGTATCTGTCAACTCAAATCTTCTGGGGTGATCGCATAGGAAAACTCAGGTCTGAATGCCTTCAATTCAATCTATTGCACCAGTTCCTTAAACCAATTGTCTTGCCAAATATCTTCAAAACTCTCGTCAGCTTGAGCTTCTTCCTTATAGCGTGGGTCAATCTGTACAGCCTTTTGTAAATTCTCTAACGACTTATCGGTCTCTCTCTGTAGGGCATAACAAACGGCACGATTGTAGTATGTTTTTGCATAGGCCGGATTCAGCTCCAATGCCTTGTCAAAACTCTTAAGGGCGTCTCGATCTCGCCCTAATTTCACCAGAGCTAATCCGCGATTATCCCAAGCCTTGACCAAATCTGGCTTAAACCGGGTGGCTTGCTCAAAGGACGCCACCGCCTCTTCAAATCGCTCTAGCTCTATCAGCGCTAGACCTCGATTTAACCAGGCGACTCCATCATTCTCCTGAATCTTCACGGCCTTATCAAAAGACTTAAACGCTTCTTCGGCCTGTTGCAAAATACCGTAAGCCACTCCACGGTTAACCCAGGCTTCATGATAGCTGGGGTTAAGATCCAGGGCCTTGTCAAAGGACGTAATCGCCTTTTCTCGCTGTTTTAGACGGCTAAGTACCATACCCTTGTTTAACCAGGCTCTCGGATCGGTATTATCCAGGTCAATCACCCGCTCAAAGGTGGCCAGGGCATCTTCATAGCGACGCAGCTCCCGCAATACCAAACCGCGCTGATACCAGGCTTCTTTGCGCTGGGGCTGCAGATCGATCACTTTTTGCAATGCCGCTAGGGCTTCATCCCGTCGTTTGAGCTGGCTCAGGGGGCTACTACGGGCTAACCAAAGTTCAGCATTGCTGGGTTGAATTGCTAATGCTCGATCATAGGTGGCAATCGCTTCTTCTAAATGGTCCTTTTCAATATTTCCTTCGGCTTCGGCCACTAGCTCATCGATAGTCTCAAACAGCTCAGGCCGGTTTGCCTGTAGTCGCGATAGCCGCTCGGTAAGACTCTGGAGCTGGGTTTGAGCTGTCTCTACAAAAGAGTCAGCCACATATTCGGGGGTAACCTCCCCCAGCTGGCGCATGATCTGGTCTTTTTGCACCTTGGCTTCGGTTTGTAGGCCCTCCAACTGGTTCGCAAAGTTCTGTTTGAGTTGCTCCAAGTCAGCGGCACTGGTGGACTGCTCACCCTCAAACTTTGTTTTGAGCTCTTCTAGGGCGGCAGCAAACCGCTCGGCAATTACGACAAGACGCTGTTGCGCTTCCTGTTGACGACCACGGGCAGCGTTGGCTAACTCATTAATCTGGTCTCCTAGGCTGGCATCAAAGTTGTCCAACTTGTGGATCACCATATCGCGGCGACCAAAGACTACGTCGCGCACCTCGCCCAGCTGCTGAGTAAAGTCGCCTTCTAACTGACGTAGTTTTTGGATGGACTGCTCCTGCTGCTCTGTAATGCCTGACTGTAATTCGCCTAGCTGACGGTTAAATGCACGGGCCGCAACGTCAATAGTTTGCAGGGTGCGGGTCTGCTGGTCGCTGGTTTCACTTTGCAGCTGATTGAGCTGACTTGAAAAACTGTTGGCGGTCTGTTGTAGGGCTCGAAATGATTCATCGCGTTCAGTACTCAGATCGCTCTGTAGTCGATCCAGCTGATTCTTAAAGTTGGTAGCTACCTGGTCCATGTCCCCCAGCAGGACTCCCTTACGACCTTCTACATCCACTTTGAGGGTGGCAAACTGGGTCAAGAAATCATCAGTAGACTGACGCAGCTGTTGCATCAGGTCAGCTTTGCGGCCTTCGGTATCGTTGCGTAGCTGCTGAAACTGTTGCCGTAAGTCTTCTACGGAGCGTTCAATGGTTTGTAGAGCGAGTTCTTTATGACCGAGGGCATTAGCCTGCATCTCATTGAGCTGCTGGGTAAACTGTCCCCGATCCTGCTGCATTTCGTCGATAATAGTGTCCCGCTGCTGCTCCAGCTGAGTTTTCATCGACTGACGCAGGTCTTCGAGCTGGGGACCGATGTCTTTTTCCAGGGAGGTGAGATTCTCTAACCAACGATCGCGCTGCTCAATCGTCTCGGTCTGGAGCGTACCAATCTCATCGGCAAAGATCGATTCCTTACGGTCTAGTTCCTCTAGAAAAATTCCCTGGCGATGGTCGGCGGTGGCTTTAAGACCGGAGAGATGATTATCGAGGGTTGACTGGGCACTGTCTAACCCCTGAAATACAGACTGCTGCTGTCGACGAGTGTCGGCTTGGAGAGTTTGCAACTGCTGAACGGCGGTTTGTTTCAGGTTATCCAACTCTTGAAGAAAGTCGGTTTGGTTTACTCCCAGGGATTGGCGAGCATTATCCAGTTCAGTTTGCCAATCTTTGACAGTTTTAGCCTTTAGGTCGGTAATATCGGCCAACAGTTTAACTAAACTGTTGTGCTGGGTTGTTAGATCCTGCTGAAAACTACTGGATCGTTTGACCAGTTCATCGGCTTTATCATCGGCTTCAGCCAAAATGTCGTTAATTTTGTGGGTAGCTGAACGGACTTTGCCTTCCAGGTTCTCTATTTCATTCAGCTGACCCAATACGTTCTCGGTAACTTTTTTGGTGACTTCATTTTCCACAGCCCTGCGCATAATCCATAGCATGGCCATACCCATACCCAATAGCAAAATCAGGGTACCAATAAGGACGCTTAGTAAAACGATGCTCCAGTCAGTGGCATCACTACTGTTCTCAGAAGATTGGCTAGCTGTGATGGCTTCGCCTGATGAAGATGTCGTATTAGGAGATGTTTGGGCCAGACCAGGTTGAATCGGAGCACACAGTAGGATCAGCATGAGGGCCAGTTTGGGCCAGTTAGCGGATTTTGATAATGCGCTCACAGTCATAAGGGCTGGGTGGGTCGTTTAGACTGCTCATAGCATACCTGAGCTGGTGCGGCTTGCTTTAAGTCTTCATTGGGGGATTACCTGACTTGGGAGTTCGGTTGAGGGATGGGCGTTCTATAGAACACTCCGATATTGTTTTATTTTTTGGGCCTATGGCTCAACGTTTTCTAGGGGGTAGCCGTCGGGGCCAATGGTGGTGCGATCGCAAATGGCATCGCTAAGATCCACAAACTGAGCCCGAAACAAATTGACCCCTCTCAAATCGGCCTTAGTCAATTTAGCCTTGGTTAAAGTCGCTCGACTCAGATTGACATCCCGCAGATCGGCTCCGGTCAAATCGGCTCCAGTCAGGTCAGCACCGTGGAGGTTGGTCTGGTACAAGTTAGCTTTGGCTAAAACAGCCCCCCGTAAATTGACAAAAGACATCAGTGCGCCTTGGAGGTCAGTTGCTGAGAGATCGGCTCCCTGCAGCAGGGCATTTCCCACATTTGCTCCCCTAAGATTGGCCTGAGTTAAGCGCACACGACTCAGTTTGGCATAGGGTAGATAGGCTCCTGGCAACTGGGCAAAACTGAGATCGCAGCCACGGATGTCGCAATCAAATAAGTCAGCTGACTTTAGCACAATGCCCTGAAAGTCACGTTTCCCAGCTTGATAGGCCGCTAAGAATTCATCAACTGTCATACACTTATCTACGTCAAAACTATTCAGGTATTAACGGTGGATAGCCTACTGGCCAGCGATAAACCAGGTGTCCCTGGCACCTGGAAGCAATATATTACAGAATGTAAATTACGATACATATCGTAAAAAAGGGTCTTTCTTAAGCGTCACTTAAGGTTTTCAAGGGCACCCTCACCCTACGTCTTGATCAAATCCGGGGCTCAAATCCGGGGCTCAAATTCACAGCTTCAATCCAAAGCCATGACTGAGGCATCGCCTTCCCTCGCTCAGCAATACCACCAACGCACTAAGTACTTTCCCGATGCCCTACCCAGAGCTACCTTGAACTGGGCTGAGCAGCCTGAGGTGTATAAACATTATCCGCTGGGCAGTCGGTTCGATTTGCAGGGGTATTTAGGTGCTGTTGAGCAGGCGGATGACCAGTGGTGGCAGCGGCTATCGCAGTTTTTATTCCATAGCTATGGTCTGACAGCTAAATTCACCAGCAGCACAGGAGAAATTGTCTATTTGCGTGCCGCTCCCTCGGCAGGTGCCCTCTACCCGGCAGAGATTTATCTAATTTCGCGAGGCACCTCCCAGCTGCCTGCAGGTCTCTATAACTATCAGGTCAAGACCCACAGTTTGGTGAGGTTTTGGGACGATCATCCATGGCAGCGGCTGCAGTCGGCATGTTTTTGGCATCCGGCCCTGGAACATACCCATCTAGCTTTGGTTACTAGCGTAGTGTTTCAACGCTCAGCCTGGCGTTATCAGGCCAGGGCCTACCGTCGTGTCTGTCTGGATACGGGCCATCTGCTGGGCAATATTGAGCTGGCGGCGTGCCTGTGTGACTATCGACCCCATCTTATCGGTGGTTTTGTGGATGATGCGGTCAATGACCTGCTATATCTAAATCCCGAAGCAGAAGGTGCGATCTCAATTTTGGCCTTAGCCGATGTGCTTCAGGTTGAGCAAAATTTACCCCGGGGCTGTACGGTGCTGCCGAGTGATGTATCGGTGGCTAATGGAGGTAACCCTGGTGATGAGGGACTGCTGGGGGCACTTCACCAGGCCAGTAAAATTGCTTCCCAGCCGGATAAAAGTTTAAGGCAGGCCCAGTTGGATGAGCCGCCCCAGTTACCAGGCTCCCAGTATGCATTTCCGTTTGGTAACAATGCCAGCACCACTGTGGCCCCGATTGTTTGGGGAGATGGGTTGGAAAATCTGGCTAAGGCGATGCTCTATCGACGCTCCACACGTCGCTATCGGGGGTCCGCTATTTTTCTAGACCCGCTGCGTCAGGTGCTGGACTTTGCTTACCATCCTGAACACTATGTTGAACAAGGGTTTGATCCTCAGCCTGACTACTTTGACCTGAGCTTAATTCAAACGTTTATCGTGGTGTTGGGTGTAAACAACCTGGATGCAGGCTGCTACTACTACGACCCGGCAGCGGCCACATTGCGCCAGGTCAGGTTTAAACATTTTCGTCGCGAGCTACATCATCTGTGTCTAGAGCAGAAGCTGGGACGCGATGCCAGCGTGGCGATTATTCATACGGCGAATTTGAAAACGGCCATTGAACGCTATTGCGATCGCGCCTATCGATACCTACATATGGATGCTGGGCATTTGGGACAGCGAATTAACCTTGCGGCGACCCGGTTGGGGTTGGGGGTGAGTGGGATTGCCGGGTTCTTTGATGATCAGGTAAATGATGTGCTGGGGATTCCGGCGGATGAGGCAGTGCTTTATATCACCACGGTTGGGGTGCCTTAAATCCCACCCATTTCCCTCAAGCTGCGGGCGATGGCTGACATGTCTTCGTCGCCGAAGCCCTGGGCGATCAGACCGTTTTCGATTTGCTCTACGTAGGCGGCCATGGGTAGGGGCAGACCTAGCTCGCGAGCGGCTTCCAGGGCAATGAGTAGATCTTTGCGGTGGAGTCTCATGCGAAATCCTAGAGGATAGGTGTTTTGGAGCATGTTGCTAGAGCGGTTAGTAAATGCCCAGGAACCTGCTGCACCACCGCCTACGGCCTGGACGACTTTTTCCATATCCAGCTCTGCTTTAAGACCCAGGGCGAGTCCTTCGGCGACGGCCCAGAAGGTGCCAGCTACGACGATTTGGTTAATGGCTTTAGTGGTTTGCCCGGCACCAATGGGACCAACATGGGTAATGGTTTTGCCCATGGCTTGTAATACAGGCATGGCCCTGGCTAGCTGGTCGGCCTCACCGCCGACCATGATGGAAAGGGTGCCATTTTTTGCACCTTCTGAGCCGCCGGATACGGGGGCGTCGAGCATGGCAACCTGCTTTGTCTCTAGCCGAGTGGCAATGGTACGGGTAGTCGTAGGACTAATGGTGGACATGTCGATCACCAGGGTATCTGGTTGGGCACCGCTGATAATACCGTCTGGGCCAAGCACCACGGCTTCGACGTCTGGGGTATCGCTAACACAGACGATAACAATTTCGGCAGCAGCAGCGGCGGCGGCAGGTGTGGCCGCTGGCTGGGCTCCGGCGTCGATTAAGGGGAGTTCGCGATCGCGACTGCGATTATGGACGGTCAGCTGATGACCAGCCGCCAGTAAATTCATCGCCATAGGCATCCCCATGGTACCAAGGCCAATAAAGGCAACCTTCATATAGCAATCTCCCAATTTGATACGTGTAGCGCTGCTTCTAGCTTAGGTGCCAATAGTCCGTCAGTCTTGTGGCATTTGCTCAGATATCACCAAAACAAAAGCTCCCTAACACAGCTGCCAGGAAGCTAAACGTATGAAATATCCAAGTTGTAGCGGGTTATTAAACCCAAACGTTAGCTGCCTGCACAGGGGTCAGCCGCACAAGGGTCAGCTGCACAAGGGTCAGCTGCACAAGGGTCAGCTGCACAGGGGTCAGCCGCACAGGGATCAGCTGCACAAGGATCGGGGGCAACCTCTCCAGCAGGAGCTGCACAAGGGTCAGCTGCACAGGGGTTAGCACCACCGCAACCAGTCAAAACACCAACGCTAAGCACAGAAGCTGCCGCTACAGCCGCGAGATAATTAACTTTCATTAGAGGATTCCTCTTAAAGCATTGAACAGATAATAATGCAGCCGAAACCAAATCGACAAATTAAAACCGCTAATGATTGTTTAGAATGAACCTTAATGTCGCCTGAGAAACAGGCTTTAATTAACTGAAAGTCGAACCGCTTCTGGTCCAGTAATTAACGTTGTACGTCCGATACAAGGCGAAATCCAAACAAAATATGGCGATAGGTGGTCGGTCGCGCATGGCGATAGGCGGTCCGACAAAAGCCTGGTAGATCATCCCAGGCACAGCCTTTCATGATGGCGCGTTCCTGACTGTCCTGGGTGTATACCGTCGAAGTAAACTCAAACACGTTGCCTGCCATATCTTCCACATTGTAAAGGCTCTTGCTCAAAGGATAAGCGCCGATACGGCTAGTGCCTTCTGGGCCATTTTTCTGCCAGTTAGTGGCTTCTTCGTCCCAACTATTCCCCCAGGTAAAAAAGCGGCCATCTATCCCACGAGCTGCTTTTTCCCACTCATCTGCCGTGGGTAGACGATAGTTGATGCCATTCTCCTGGCTTTTCCAGGCAGCATAGGCAAGAGCATCCTTTTGAGAAACCAGTACGACTGGATGATTGGCCTTACCTGCAGGAAATTGATACCCTCTCCAAAAGTAAGGACGGAGTTCCTGGTACGAATGCACCAGCATATTCTGCTCCTGGTAATTCTCAGCGGTAATGCCGGGCTGGTGGTAGCCGGTAGCGAGTACAAACTCTTGGTACTCTTCATTTGTAATCAGGTTCTGACTAATACAAAAAGCCGCCATACGACGTCTTTTTTGGTCAGGTTCAAAGTCAAACCATTGCTGTTGTCGTAAACGGATTTCCACATTGGCAATGTCTTCGGGAGTATTGGCTAGGGACTCGGCTGAAATGCGATATGCATAATCCCGTTCCGCTTGATTACTGCCAGCAATGTATCGTCCTCGCTCAATATATGCAAAACCTTCAACACAGCGGGCATCCTGCCCCTCCTGGATCACGCCATCGCCCAAACCTACCTGCACGTTAGCTTGACCACAGCTGGCCATTAATGAACCCACCAGTAGCATCCAGCCCCAGTGGGGACGAAGGCATTGTTTTGAGCGTAAATTAAACATACGTACCAAAAGCGTTCCAGGGGTGTTAAACAAAATCGAATTCTAGTTGAAAGATTCTCTAAAGCTGGCACCATTTGCTCTGATAAGCAAGTAAGTTTGGGATTTAGAAAATGGAACAGAAGACAATATGTCCAACTGTGGCAGCCATGCCAAAGGGTATGGTAACGATACCCTCAAGCATAGGGAAGTATGACGTATTTGTGTACTACTCACTCATTCACTTCAGTGGGTGACTAAAGCGTATGGTTTTGGATTATAAGCCTGAAGGCCAATCTCTAGAATTAGGCTGTAGATACACAGCTATTGAAAGATGAAATGTTTCTTTCATATAGCATTGTTACAGTAGGCTAATGTTCAAGATATTAGCCTACGGCCATATCTTTGTATGTTTGAAAACCTACGATGAAGTCGCTGGCTTAACAGACACTCTTTTGTTTCCTTCCGCAGCCTATGTCCAACCACAACTGGCTTATTACCGATGACGGTCAGAAAACTACGTTTGGAGACACCGATATTCAGACTCCAGAACAAATCTACCGGATGTATCGTTTTTTAACGGACTTGGAAGATATTTTGGCATCTGAGGCTGACAATAGTCGTCGCATTCAAAAGATTGTGCCTCTTGTGCGCCAGCTCTTAACCAGCTCATACTGGCTACAAATGGAGTACGATCTGCCCTCACCTAAAACTGGGTGGTCTGTCAAGTTTTTATACCGAGAGTATCAATTTCCCCTGACGGTGCAAATGGTGGCCTGGGCACCGGGTCAGGTATCAACAATTCATAACCATGCTGCTTGGGGAATTGTTGCCCTCATTGGTGGGGAAGAAAAAAACCACCTTTGGCGACGAGTATCTGTAAATGACCAGCCCCATCGCATTGAACTAGTAGGAGAGCAAATTTTAGTACCCGGCGATATTATCGGTTTTACTCCGGGCGCTATTCATCAGGTAGAGCCCATAGGAGACGAGCCCACGGTTTCTTTTAACCTCTATGGCGTTACCGACCATAAGACCCGCTATGAGTACGATGTGCAGAATCATACGGCCAAGTTATTTTGACTGTGCCGTAACTCTCACTTCTCTCCAATGTAGTGAAGCAGGCAAACCTCATCTTTCTCCCCTTCTCCCCTCTTCTCCCACCTGTTCCATCACCCATTGTCCATAACTCTCTGTACTCTTAACCATTGGCACAGCTATAATTTCGGGCACATCATAGCTGTGCTGTTGGGTGACCTGAGCCGCAATTTGGTCAAACAGAGCTAAATCGGTTTTGATCACTAGCTGGTATTCCGAATCGTTTTGAATAGCTCCCTGCCAACGGTAGATGGACTGAATTGGAGTGAGCGCGACACAGGCTGCTAACCGAGCCTTGACCAGACTCTGGGCAAGGCTGTGAGCTTCAGCTTCTGAGGCGGTTGTAATCAGTACAAGCCCCAACTGGGGAGATAAAACCATCACCAAGGATTAGAAATATAGGATTGGTCACGCTGGTTGGGACAAATCGTGCCATTGGTTATTACGCCAATGTAATACGTCAGCGTCTTAAAATGGTTAGAGCGTTTGCCATAGACCCTGGTGTATCTATTGGTGCACCTACCATGGCTGGAGAAATCATCCCCATGTAAATCTTGGAGGCTGCTGCTGGAGTTTGGGGCTGCATTGGGGGAATAGCCACAGGTTTCCGCTCTAATACTGTTTGATTTGCCGATAGACTCTCCAATTCAGCATTTTGTAAAATTGCATTGGTCAATATGGCCCCGGTAAAATCGGCCTCTTCAATGTTGGCACGACTTAGATCGGCATCCCTAAGATTGGCACGCTGCAGCTGGGCATGGTGTAAGTTGGCTCCTACCATCACAGCTTGTTGTAGATTGGCATTTTGCAACTGAGCATGGGAAAGATTAACTGATGTTAAATTGGCCTGTTGTAGATTGGTACCCTTCATAGAGGCATGGGAAAACTTAACTCCATCGAGATCACATCCACTAAAATTAAGTCCATTAAGCCTAGAGCTTTCTAGATTCACGCCACTAAATTGAACAGCGGTAATATCAGCTCCATAGAGTCGAGCACCGCTGAGATTTGCCCAAGCAAAATTGGCACCGCTCAACTGAGCTTCTCGCAGGTTCACCCCCTGCAGGGCAGCTCCACAGAAATTGGCACAGTGCATATGGCTTTGACGCATATTGGCATGGCCCAGTTGAGCACCGCTTAACTGGGCATGGGAGAGTTCAGATTTAATCCAAAATGCGCCACGACCGTAGACCTTGGTGAGATCGGCGTGATTGAAGTTGCTCTCACTCAGTTTGGCAAACTGGAGGTTTGCGCGCTGCAGCTGTGCGTCAACAAACTTTCCTTTGGTGAGAAATGCTCGACTAAGATTAGTTCCAATTAAATTGGCTCCGGATAAATCAACGTTGACTAAAATGCAGCTCGACAGATCAGCGCCGCTCAGGTTGATTCCCTTAAAATTACGATGGCCTGATTCGTATAGTTGCAAAAACTCATGAACTCTCATTACAAGTTAGGACCTTGGGGTTATAAGTGATAGCCGCTGGTGAGTGAGTACTTGTTTATCCCAGCGTTGCTGATCCTTGGTGTGGCTTTTTTTATAAAAGGTTGTCAAATTGCAATGGTGATAGATAAGTTCATATCCTAAATCAGCAACAGTAAATTCCCCACTAACGACACTTTTATAGGGTAGACGGCACCCCGTACAATAAGTGGGATGGTTGACGTTGGTTGATATACCAACTTAAAACTTAAGAAAATCTGAAAATTCAACACACCCTATATTTATGAATATGCCTAAGGAGATTGCTCTAGCGCCTTTTCCAGTGGGGCGATTGCAGTCAATTGCGCTAGGAGCGCTGTGGTTAGGTTTTGTAACGTACGCAGTGCTGCTGTCACCGCCGAGCACTCCCGATACCTTAGATGTGATTCGTCAATTGTCAACTGGGCAATGGACGGATATTAATCCTGTGGTCGTTGTTTTGTTTAACCTTATGGGACTGTGGCCAGTGATTTATGCCAGTCTGGCATTAAATGATGGTGTCGAGCAGGCGCTGCCTGCTTGGCCGTTTGTGGTGGGTTCTTTTGGTTTAGGAGCCTTTGCCTTGATACCCTATTTGGCTTTGAGAAAATCGACCTTGACCCTGCCCTATCGGGCAACCAGTAGTCCCTTGCTAAAGATTTTGAACCAGCGTTTATGGGGAGTTGGTGTTGCGATCTCAACACTCCTTCTGGCCACCTATGGTTTCACCCATGGCTATGGCCGCGAAACCTGGCAAGAGTTTCTCCATCAGTTCTCTACCAGTCAGTTTATCCATGTGATGAGTTTAGACTTTTGTATGCTTACCCTGCTCACACCCAGTTTGCTGTGGGATGACGTTGCCCGACGTCGGATAAATCCTATCTGGCGTGCAGTCTCTCTAGTGCCTTTACTAGGACCTGCTCTTTACTTGGCGCTACGTCCAACGGGTGCTACAGATTGTCAATGAACCAGTTTACCGATATTGCCATCGATAGCTTTTGGACGACAGAGCAATGGACCTACATCCGTAAAAATATCGGAGAGTGGCAAGGTTCATTTATACAGTTCTCGCCAGAGGCCGTCTGGGTAAGTGAGACTCCTAGTTTGCTGACCCTCAAAGAAGATTGCCCTGGCCAGCACATGACCCTGGTATTAAAACGTACGCCCCAGGGTAAACCTACCCACACCATGGAGCGAGATTTGGGCTATCCCGGTGCAGCCCCGTACATCTGTTTTTTCCCTACCGGAGCATTCTCCCAGGGAGCAATGCAGCGGCGTCCGTGGAGTAGTTTTGGCTCAGAGTTTTCCCTGTTAGCAAATAACTGTCGCATGCGCTTAGTACAGTTGTATAAAGGCACGGCTAGTGGTGAACATACCCTCGACTACGTCACCTTAATTCCAGAACATCGCTCGCCTAAGGGCCCTGATAAGGATACTAAATGTATAAAGAACCTCACATCACGCTTAAGCTTGGACACTCTTTTAGGAACATGGCAGGGTGACCGTATTTTTATCCCCGCGACAATGGATTTACCTCAGGTGGGTGCCAGTCACTGGCAAGCTCAGTATTCGGAAAGTGAACTCATCCTGTCGTTAGATTCAGATACTGAACTACAACGATTTACCTCTGTAGATCAGCAGCGTTGGCAGGCCATTTCTCATCCACTGCAGTTTTGGCTATTACCAGGTAATGCCAGCTGTACAGTTTATCCCCAGCTGCCACGGCAGCATGGTGCCCATCTCGAACTCTGTTGGTATCTGTCCTCCCATCAGCGCCAGCGCATTGTGCGAGACTATGGCCCCGATGGCAGCTGGATAGGAACATCCTTGATGTTAGAAACAAAAGTGTAAGCCGTATTTCTCCATGTCCCACACCCAAACCATTCTCCAGTCCCTTCCCGGCAATCCCTATGCCGGTCTCCAACGGGTTGATGCCCTATGGTCCGACTACCGCCATGGCAAGATTCCCACCCCTAGGGTAGTCTCTACTCAAACTGAGCAATTGGAATGCGAGGCCCCGTCCTACGATGCCATTATCTGTGGCGGTACCCTTGGCATTTTGTTGGGAGCTACTCTGGCCTTGCGAGGGTGGCGAGTTGCTCTATTAGAGCGGAGTATTCTGAAAGGTCGAGAGCAGGAGTGGAATATTTCTCGTAGTGAGTTAAGGACATTTGTTGACCTGGGTCTTTTGAGTGAGGCCGAATTGGAAGATGCGATCTCAACGGAATATAACCCAGCTCGCATTAGCTTTGGGGGGGGGGACGATCTCTGGGTACGAGATGTCCTCAATGTCGGTGTTGATCCAGTATATCTACTAGAAAAACTTAAGCAGGTCTTTTTGGCAGCAGGGGGTGAACTACTCGAAAAAACACCCTTCTCAACGGCGCGAGTAGCCCCTGATGGGGTAATGGTAACTGCTGGAGAGAGCCGTCTTACTACGCGTCTGCTGATAGATACAATGGGTCATTTCTCCCCCATTGTGCAGCAGGCTCGTCAGGGGCAAACTCCTGATGCTGTGTGCCTTGTTGTGGGGACCTGTGCCACAGGCTACAGCGACAATAAAACCGGTGATCTGATTGCCTCATTCACCCCGATCCAACATCAGTGTCAATACTTTTGGGAAGCCTTTCCTGCCCGGGAGGGCCGTACTACCTACCTGTTTACTTATCTCGATGCCCATCCCGATCGGATTACCCTAAATCAGCTGTTTGAGGATTACTTTCACCTGCTGCCCAAGTATCAGGGAGTGCCCCTGGAACAGCTTTACTTCCACCGCGCCCTATTTGGTTTTTTCCCAGCCTATCGCAACAGTCCTTTACGCTTCTCCTGGAATCGACTCCTGGCTGTTGGCGATGCCAGTGGCCACCAGTCTCCCCTAAGTTTTGGTGGATTTGGGGCTATGATCCGACATCTGGGTCGCCTCACTGAAGGCATTGATGATGCCCTCCGGCAAGACTTGCTCAGTGCGTCTGATCTGGGCTGGTTGCAGCCCTATCAGCCCAATATTGCGGTAACCTGGCTGTTTCAAAAAGCTATGAGCCTGGCCGTAGACCAATCCCTCCCCGAGAATCAGATCAACGCCCTTTTGACCACTATTTTTCAAGACATGGCTGCTTTGGGTGAGCCGGTACTACGCCCATTTCTCCAAGACGTTGTCCAGTTTTTACCCCTGGCAAAAACCCTACTACGTACCTCTGTTTATCACCCCATGCTTGTCGCTAAAATTTTGCCCCAGGTAGGTGTTCCAGCTGTTTTTGACTGGACCGGTCACTATCTCGGTTTAGCTGTTTACAGTGCTCTTAATCGAATATTGTCGTCAACATCTCCAGATGACTATTACTGGCGACGGTGGCGAGAATCCCTGATATATGGCAGTGGTGGTGACTATCATGATCATTTGGCCAATGATTAAATATAGCCTGACTCCTACAGTTCACACCATTTGCCTCTCTGCTCCCTGATTCTTTCCACTGTTTCCCAATGCCCCTGAACTTTTCCCAGGCCCGACAGCGGTTTCGTCATCTCATTGCTCAACCCACCCTCAATCTCGCTGCAGCTGCCCTTTGTCCGGCCCAGGAAATGTATCCAGAGTGTGACCCTGCTATTTATTACCAACAGCTTAATGACATTGCTGCTGCTATCAGACCTAAGGTGTCTACCTATCCACTTAAGACAATTCAGGCCATCAATCGACAGCTCTACGAGATCCTGGGCTTTAGGGGTAACCAGATTGATTACTACGATCCCGACAATAGCTATCTTAACCGGGTGTTAGAACGACGGATGGGGATTCCCATTACCTTGGCCCTCGTCTATTTAGAGGTGGCTCAGCGGCTAGAATTTTCGATGGTGGGTGTAGGCATGCCGGGTCACTTTTTAATCTGCCCCACCGTTGAAGATATGGAGATATACGTCGACCCGTTTAACCAGGGAGAAGTCCTCTTTGAACCAGACTGTCAGGCTATTTTTCAGCGTTTGTATGGGGCAAACGCTGCCTGGAAATCGACCTATCTTAAGCCGATTACGGCTAAACCCTTTTTAGCTCGGCTGCTCAACAATCTGAAATTGATTTATTTAAATCGGCGGGATTTATCCCACACCTTGATGATTCTTGACTATCTACTGTTGCTATTTCCCAATGAGCCCAGTAACATTCGCGATCGGGGGCTCGTTCACTATCAACTGCAAAACCTGTTGACCGCCCGTAGCGACCTGGAAACCTATTTAACCCAAAGCCCAAACGCGCCTGATCGCGACCAGATTCAGCAGCTTATAGATAACATCACGGACAATTTTTAAGAGGGTAGGTTCTATTCTTTACAAGCGGCAGAGACTATCGCCTCTATGAAAAAGGGACAACAGGAGAGGCTCTTGTCGTTTGCTTATCCATGGGACCGATATTATGTTGCGCATTCTGGTGTCTTTCCACCCGACCTTTTTCTGTACAATTTGAACCATTGCTCACCCTCATATAACGGTGGATTCTAACTATGGACGTGATCCCTGCCATTGATTTACTCGGCGGTCGCTGTGTTCGTTTATTCCAAGGAGACTACGAACAATCCCAGGTCTTTGATGACGATCCAGTCGATGTTGCTAACCGCTGGGCGAAGCAGGGAGCCTCTCGTATTCATCTGGTAGATCTAGACGGGGCCAAAGCTGGCAAACCCGAAAACTGGCAAGCCATTGGTGAGATTGTTAAGGCCGTAGATGTGCCTGTTCAAGTAGGCGGAGGATTACGAGATCGCAACCGTGTAATTGAGCTGTTTGAGCTGGGTGTACAGTATGCGATTCTAGGCACTGTGGCTGTTGAGAATCCTGATTTGGTAGGAGAGCTTAGTGCCGAATTTCCAGGTCGTATTTTTGTAGGAATTGATGCTCGTGACGGTAAAGTCGCCACCCGTGGTTGGCTAGAAACCTCCACTGTTATGGCTGACGATCTTGCCCGTCGCATGGGAGATTTGGGCGCTGCTGCCATTATTTACACCGACATCAAACGAGATGGCACCCTCAACGGGCCTAATCTAGAGGCACTGAGAGACCTGGCTGGGAAGATTGATACGCCAGTTATCGCGTCGGGGGGAGTGAGTTCCATGAGCGATTTACTCAGTCTGTTGGGAGTGGCTCCTTTGGGTGTCAGTGGCGTGATTGTTGGAAAAGCCCTCTACACGGGCAATGTTGACTTATCTGAAGCCATTAGAGCGATTGGACCAGGGCGACTTCAGGATGTTCCTCCCGATTTACGCTCAACCCGTTGGGGATAAATCAGTTAATAAGCATAGAGTCAAAAGAACAAAAGTAGTTCAAGCGAACTACTTTTGTTCTTTTGACTATGAGACTTAGTTCATGGTTAACAGTTTGCATTGTTCTATCCTCCAATTTTTAGAGAAGTTTTTTAGGATTCTTTCCCAAGAAATAATAAGAATGCCATGGCAGGAAGATAGCCCTGTGAAGTATCAAAGACTTTCCTTTGTGTAGTTCTCGTTAAGCCTGTTACACGGAAGTTGATATTGTCAAAAAGCTTTTGTTTAGGAGAGTTCAAGCTCTAGCGAAAAGTTCCGATCCACAGCTTTAGTCAAAGAAACAGTCGCCATTAGGGTTGATTTCGTGCCCCAATTTGAGGTTGTTAGTGGGTAAAAAAACTTTCAGTGATATTACTTTTTTCTGTTTGGGTATCTTTTTGGTGTTAAAAATTTGTTGAATTAGTGGTATATGTCTGTAGAATTAAAAAACTAATGAGATTATCTTTCTCAAATATCGCTCCATTCATTTCATTGCAACAAAGTGAGGTTTAATTCGATATGGCTAACAATGTCCTTGATCAGCTCAAGGAAGTTGAGTCCCAGCTTGCTTCTCAGATTGAGGAGCTAAGCGATCAACTCTCCGCTACAGAAAAGCAGCGCGATGGTCTCAAGACTGTTATTGATATGTTTCAGTCCAGTGGCAGTGCTAATGGCGTTGCTGCTAATGTTACTGAGATTCTGACGAATGCAGTTGCTGGCGTTGTAGAAACCAAGTCTGAGCCTGCTCCTGCTAAAAAGACAGGTAAACGACGTGGTCGTAAGCCTGCTGCTAAAACACCTGCTAAAACTAAAGCAGCGCCTAAAGCAAAAGCAACTAAGGCAGCTAAAGCAGCTAAAGTGGCTCCTGTTGCCACAAAGGCAGCTCGCAAGCCCCGTGGCGGTAAGTCTCCTAATTGGCAGCGCTATGTTCAGGATCCCTTTCGTAAGACTCCCCTGCCCGATGTTGTTGCTAATATCCTGAAGGCTCAACCCGATGAAGCATTTAAGATTGCTGAAGTCATGGAAGCTATTTTTAAGAGCGATATGCCTAAGGCAACCTTCTTAAAGGCGCGCAACCGAGTTTCTAATATCTTGTCTGCTGGTGCCCGTACAAGTGAGTGGTATCGCGGGCGCGGTGGTAAATACAGCATGAGTAAAAAGGCGCTGACATAAATTTGTTTGTGGCTGATTAGACTAAACGCCATCGACTACACCATAACTGCCGTAAGCTCCTGGGAGAATAGCTCGTTAGACATGCTCTAATGGTTTTCTCCGGGAGTTTTTAATGTATTCAACCTATGCCCATAGATTGAAAGGGCGTAGAGTACCCATTGATGATGAGCTAGTTAGTCTACGCGCAATTGCTTAATGAAACACTAATTTAAGCGTGAATTTTTGAAACTTCGCCGGTTTGGCGAATACTTAGTGTATCCCTTAGTAAATAGCGCTTAGGGTGTTGTATTGCTATCTAGGCAAGCAGTTCAGACTTGCTATTCTAAGTGTTATTACGGGGTTTCTATTGTTATCCCTGGGTTGGCTGAGTCATAGTAAGGCAATAATATAGAGGAACTCACCCTCGACTTAGTGTGCTTTTAATGAGGTCAAGTGTGATGGTTTATTCCTGTAGGTGCCTGGGCGATTGTAGCTTTACTTAATCTATGGTTGATTTTTCAGTTGCTATTCGTCTTTATAATAGTGCTTCAATATTGCCTAAAATTTTAGACGCTCTCAATGCTCAGACTATTTCTGATGCCATCAATTGGGAAGTTATCATCGTAGACAATAACAGCAGCGATGGAACCGCTGATATTGTTCAGGCATATCAGTCAACGTGGAATGTCTGTTCTCTACGCTATGTATTAGAAACCCGCCAAGGGGCCTCTTTTGCCCGTCGTCGTGCAATCCTGGAGGCAAAAGGGGGTTGGGTTGGTTTTTTAGATGATGACAATATTCCCAGTCTCAACTGGGTGCAGTCGGCCTACGACTTTGGTAAGACTCATCCCCAAGCGGCTGCTTTTGGTAGTCAGATTCATCCTCGGTATGAGGTTGCACCCCCGGCAAATTTTAATCGCATTGCCCCCTACATTCCAGTGATAGAGCGGGATGAAGTTGTTTGTTTCACAACAGGGTGGCGGGCCAAGAGTAACTTGGTCCCCCCTGGAGCTGGACTGGTGATTTTGCGACAGGCGTGGTTAGACTATGTGCCCTACCCCCTAACGTTACAGGGGCCGGTAGGGGACTCTTTAGAACTCAAGGGAGAAGATGTAGAGGCATTGCTCTATTTGAAAAAAGCTGGCTGGGAAATATGGTTTAATCCGTTGATGCATATTGATCATCAAATTCCAAGCTGGCGATTTGAGCGGAGCTATTTGTTGCGTTTTTTCCATGGGATTGGTCTGAGTAAGTATGCTATTCGTACAGTTGGCTTAACGTTTTGGCAGCGCCCGTTGTTTGTCCTTTTGTTTATGGGAAATGATGGGCGTAAGCTGCTGCTGCATCTGCTCAAACACCATCGCCACTTGCAACAAGATGTTGTGTCAACGGCTGAACTGCAGATGTTAGTCAGTAGTTTTCTGAGTCCGTTTTATGCCTGGAAACATCGTCTTATAAGGAATAGTAATGCTAGTAAATTTAGTTCAAAGCTTGATCCCTCTGGTGACCTAGCAAAAGAAAGTGAACTGGGAAAGAAAACAGCCCTCCCCCATGCCCAAGGTTCTAATCTATCGTGATCAGCTCTTACCCTATTCGGAGACGTTTATTCCTGCCCAGGGACAGAGCTTAATGCATTATGATGCTGTCTACTTTGGGACGAGTCGTTTGACAGGAAATCTTGGTGCCCAGAGCGCCGTTGTTTTAGGGGAGATTACTTCCTTAGGTCGTCTCTGGAAGGGATTGTATAAATTTGGCGGTGCTGTTCATCCCTTGTGGATAAAGGCGTTAAGGCATTATACACCGGCATTAATCCATGCTCATTTTGGCAGCGATGGGGGGCTGGTAGTGCCTATTTGTAAACGGTTAAAGATTCCGCTGGTGGTTACTTTCCACGGATATGATGCCACTTGGGAGACTCCGGCTTGGACCGCCGTGCGCAGTCAGGGGGATTTTTTTCGAGCACTGCTGTTACGCAAGCGAGATCAAGCGCTGGCTCAAGCTAACCGTATCATTGCTGTATCTCAGTTTATTCGTAGCCAACTGCTGTTGAGGGGGGGGATGGCTGACAAAATTGTGGTGCACTACATTGGTATCGATCGTCAGCGTTTTCAACCCCGTGTAGCTCAGAGAGAGCCGATGGTACTGTTTGTAGGACGGTTGGTTGAAAAAAAAGGGGGAGACTATCTGCTAAGGGCAATGGCCGCTGTGCAGCGTCGTTTGTCTGCGATACATTTGGTGGTGATTGGGGATGGTCCCTTGCGATCGCACCTCCAGACCCTCGCCGACCAGCTGTCGGTAAATGCTCAGTTTTTAGGCAAACAGTCTCCTGATCAGGTGCGCCGTTGGATGAACCGAGCCCAAGTCTTTTGTGGACCTAGCATTGTTGCCCGTTCAGGCGATGCTGAAGGGTTTGGCATGGTATTTGCCGAGGCCCAGGCTATGGGCCTTCCCGTGGCGAGCTTTGCCACAGGCGGTATCCCGGAAGCCGTGATCCAGGGTGAAACAGGGTTATTGGCACCGGAAAAGGATACAGAACAGCTTGCCAAGAATTTAATGCGGCTGTTGGAAGATGCGGAACTTCGACAACGACTTGCTTTAGCAGGTCAGGCCCATGTGGCGGCCAATTTCGACCTGCGGAAAAATACCCGCCAGCTAGAGACAATTTACGACGAGGTGGTTGAGCAATATTGAAATTGAGAATTTCCTCATAGGATGGGCATTGTCAATGCTATGAGCTGCGTCTAAAGCCTTTTAGCGTCCGCCGTAAATTTGGTACATTAGCAATCAGATAATCCACTCGCTTACGCCAGTCCTGAAACATCTGTTTACGGGCATTAGGAAAGGCCTCAAACAACCGGTTAGCGGTGACCAAATCCTCGGCGGTGGTAGCGCGGTAGGCGGCAATCGCCGCATAGGTATTCAAAATGCTCTCTAGGGTGGGTCGATAGCTTTCAGGACAGCTACGACGGATGGGGTCTGGTTCCAAAAGCATGGGCCAGGGAGGGCGCACCTGGTTCCACACAGCCAGGTCCGAAGCTTCAGTGTGATACCACATCAGCGGTCGCAGGTCCCGATAAATAGGATAGTTGAGAATTACCTGGAGCCACAGGTATATGTCTTCACCGTAGGTGCAATGGTGCTTGGCATAGAAGCCCCCAAATCGATTAACAATGTTGCGATCGCACACAATCGCCCCCGAATGAAGCACATCCATATTAGGTTTGTGTTGCTCGACGGGTAGCTCGGGCGGCAGCCGCCATTGGCCAGAACTTAGCCCTAAAGACGATAGCACCTGCCCCCAGTCCGATCGATTTTCCCCTCGATATTGTCCCGTTAAACATAGGGCACAATCTGCTCGTTGTTTTAGATGCTGTAACGTGACGGCCAAGAAATTGGGCAGCCATTCATCATCCGCATCCAAAAATGCCACATAATCCCCCGTTGCTAAGGTTAACCCATGGTTACGAGCAGCGCCTGGCCCCTGATTTTTCTGATGCACCAAACGTACGCGGGCATCATCAATACCATCTACAATGGCTCCACCTCCGTCGGTTGAGCCATCATCTACCACCACCACTTCTAGATCCGTAATTGTCTGTGTCAGAATAGATTCCACAGTACGGCGTACAAATGGAGCCTTATTGTAGAGAGGAACAATAATACTGACGCAGGGCATGGGACTTCCAGACTAATATGGGCAAGTTTTATCAGGATTGGGATAGGGAGATCATTGACTATGACATGTATACCTTGCAGGGCTTAAACCTGCGGGGACCAAAGCTAACCCAGCCCGACTATATTGCCTATCTAGGAGCAGCTCAAACCTTTGGGCGCTACTGCCATAAACCCTTTCCTACACTATTGGGACAACAACTGCAGCTAGGTACCTTAAATTTAGGCTCCGGGGGCAAAGGACCACAATACTATTTAAAAAATCCGCAAACCCTGGAGCTGGTTAACAATGCCAAGCTAGCCATTGTCCAGGTGATGTCTGGGCGTAGTGTGAGTAATTCTGTGTTTGAGTCCACCCGCGGTGGTCGTTCAGGTATTCGCCGCAGCAATGGTAAAAACACGACCGCTAACGTCGTTTTTTATGAGTTAATCAGTGGTCAAGATGAACGGGGTCTGGATCCCACTTTTCTCCAACAGCTGGTTACCGAAACTCGGGATAACTATGTTGAAGCGATGATAGAACTACTGGAGAAAATCCAGGTTCCCAAAATATTATTCTGGTTTTCCGTACGTCCTCCAGCCTATAAGGAAATCTATCCTGCAGTACTACCGCGAAAAATCAATCGCTGGTTAGAGAAGATGTCCAATGGAAAAATTGGTCTATGGCGACGTCGGCATGAAACCCGCGTAGAGCAGTTTCTCGGTGATTTTCCTCACCTGGTCAACCAGACTATGGTAGAACAGCTCAAACCCTACAGTAGCTGCTATGTCGAATACGTCGGTCGACCTGGATTACCTCAACCCCTAAAAACCTACGCTGGAAAGTCTTTAGCACCAAATATCTATTACCCATCCCCAGAAATGCATAAAGGCGCTTATGACAAACTCTTGCCCATTTGCCAGTCATCTTTAAAAGCTCCATAGCCTCGGTGATAATTTATCACTCAGGCTATAGGGCTATGGAATATATGTGTACTACTGTTTGCAGTCTGACTTGCAGTCTGGTTTGCAGTCTGAAAATCAAGCGTGACCTATGCCACGACGACCTGTGTTGAGTGAAATACTCGATTACCCCCTGTCCAATGGGCGTAGAGTTCATCAACCTCTGGACGTGGTCGTCTTGGGTGAAACAAGATAATTTTATTATTCGTATGGCCGTCTAACCAGGTACAGAGGGCCTTGTGTTCCTCTAAAGTCCAGATAACGCTACCCCATTGAATTGAATGAATCTCCGGAGCATTCACTACGATGGGAGTGTTCTCCGGTACTACGAGGTCACTGTAGGTTACATTGTGGAGTTCCCAATGCTGCATAAGTGTCGCTGCCGCATCCCAATCCACTTCAGGTAGCTCGGCAGAAAGATTATAAAGACCAACGAGGTTGCCAAGCTGATCAAACTTAAACTCTCTACATACATGGTTGAGGTAGAACGTTAGCTGCGCTGCTTCTACAGTTTTAATATTGCCATCGGCAATGAGTCGATTAAACCGATTTCTATTGTTAGACCAGCTTCTTTGATCTGTTCTTTCCTTAATCAGCCATCCTCTTCTAAAGAATTCGCCGTTTTTTACCTGCTCGTAAAAGTTGATGATGTGAGGATTACTATCGTTCAGGATACAATTTGTAAGTTCAAGTTCAAACGGAATTTCTGCAGCTCCACAGAAAGGTTCAACATGTGGCGTACTTGCAGTTCTAGCGTCAGCCACCGCTAAAAAGTCACTTACTGCGGCAGTTACGGTTCCTAAGGTCTCTTCTGTGCGAGGTGTTATTGGTAGAAGGGGTTTCATAAGTTCCTTGGATATATGCCCTACTTTACTCATCAACAGTTTGAAGATTTTTCCGGACAGGCTTTAAAAAGCTAATTTTTTATTAGTAAATTCCTCGTGGAAAGGAGCCAAAATTGTTGCTTTTTATTGCGACTAAAAATAGACAAACTCAGGGTTTAGAAATCAAAGCGAGCCATTGGCTCATTCACGGAATTCAGCTAGGGCTGACACCATGGCTTTCTCCACCGCTGTCCAAGAATAAGTTTGCAGAAATAGTTCGTAGGCGTTTTTCGTTATCTGTTGTGCCAGTGTATTGTTGTGCCAGAGATCCATCACCTTTTTTATCAGTTGTTCAGCGGTTTCTCCCATGCAAAGGTGATAGTTATCCTTGGCCTCCAGACCCTCTGCTCCTTTTGGGGTGCTCACCACCGGGCAATGGCTAGCAAAGGCTTCTAATATTTTTAAACGGGTCCCTCCGCCTTGTCGTAGGGGAACCACCATCACGCTAGCCATCTGTAAAAAGGGCCGAACATCGGGCACCATGCCAGTAATATGGATATCTTTATGGGCAGCCGCGGCTGTTTTCATTGCTGAGGTAGAATCGCGACCAACAAGCCAAAGTTGAGTGTCTGGATACTGCCGTTTGAGTGGCGGATAAATCTCGTTGATCGCGATCAGGGCGGCTATTTCATTGGGCTGATAGGAAAACTTGCCCAGAAACAGGAGCTGATGATTATTTTGGGGAGTTTGGTTTAGCTGTGCCGAGCGATAAAATTTAGCCTGAACACCATTGGGGATTATCCTAACAGTGTTGCGAACTCCATAAAGCTGTTGAAGCTGCTGGGCATCTACGTAACTACATACCCAGGTTTGATCCGCCTGTTGTACAAATTTCTTTTCGATGTAGCGAATCTGCCGTAGTTTTCTGGGTTGTAGGCGATAGTCTTCCTTGGCACCTTCGATGTTGTGATTGTCTAAAACAAGGTTGCAGGGATGGGATTTAACGATTCTGAGGTAGGGGTATAGCCAGAGTTCTTCAAATACCACAAGCGTTGGCTGAAAATCATTTAATAGCTGACGTAATGCCTGACTAGCGTCCGCTGTATATAGCCAGTCAGAATATTTATAGCCATCAAGGCGGAGAAATCCCAGACGATTTTTGACCTTTTCGTGCCAGGGACGATGGGGCCTGCCGATGTCGTAATGAGTTAGCTGAAACCCCTGCTGAGAAAGCGCTTGAGATGCTTCATCTGCACCTTTATAGATGGAAAAAATGGCCACCTCTCCCCGGCGTTTAAGCAGGTTGAGGGTTTGCCAATTTCTTAAGGCTACACCGCCCGTTGGAGGATGAGGGGGGACTTGAACAATGACAAGACTGCGGCAGGAACTCATAGACATGCGTGTAATCACATGTCTTCAAGGTAGTGGGCATAGGGAGTCTTGGAAAGATATTCGGTAAGTTCCTGATGATTTGCGATCGCATCCTGCCATCGTCCTGACGATTGTTTACGATAGGCACTGGTTACCAGAGATGGTGGTACACCCAGAAAGTCGCAAATCTTATCAACTGTGGGCTGATGTTGCCAACTGTGTCGCAGATTATCCTCATAGGTCAACGATAGGACATCTAATCCCTGCAGTAGTTCTAGCTCATAGGCGGCCAGCTGTTCACTACGCTTGATCCGATCCAACAGATGGGCTGGATCCACTGTAATTACCTGGGATTTCAAAGGCGCATCGGTCTTTTTTTGATAAAATCCAGACACCCGTGCCCTGATGTTGGAAAGGGCATGGTGAAAAAGATTGCGCCGCTGCAGATGAATAATCTTAAAGCCCGCTTTATCCAGACATTGTAAAAACCGTCGCCGTCGCATCAGAGGCTGCACATCTCGAATGTGATAGCTCAAAATCTTGCAACCATAGGCCTTCGCTGGGGAATCGGCACAGCGACTTTGCAGATAAAGCTTAGGCAGCAGTACCGGATATCTTAAAATCTCGCCGTCGCAGCGGATGTCCTTGACTCCATCCAAGAGACTGACCAAAGCCGTACTGCCAGAGCGTCCTCGCCCAAAGAGGACAAACCGGATTGGGCTCATGGGAGGACGATGCAACAAATAGTGGGCTGTCTGCCTAATGCGCAAATGGGGTTTTTCTATAGAGAGCGTTTTAATCATACTGTTTCCGCTGTTGCCACAGCGCCGATTTCTTGGGCTCGTCGAGATGATGGACCCAGCAGACGAGTGCGCCACACGAGCAGCTTGCGATCTAGCTTCCAACGCAGCTTTGCCAGACTTAAAAGTCCTGTCGCCCGCAGAGGTAAGGGTGGGTAGGGGCTATCGGTGTATCCGTATCGCTGTTGTAGCCTATTTGTCAGGTTGTTCACAATTGCGACATGGTCTGGCCATAGCTGTTGTTTCCAACTGTCAATGGCACTGGGATCTAGTGGCTGCAGCGTTTGGTTTAAGTGCTCCAATGCCCACCCCTCACGGTTGACTGTGGGTATGGTTTGCTCAGAGCGCTGTGTCAACACTCCCTTGGGGTAATCTTCATCTAGAAATGTGAAGACTTCTGCCAGGGTTTGTTCGGGTTGTTGAACTAAGTCTTCATAGCGAACCAGTTTTACTCGGGGGTCAGAGTGCCAGATTTGTTCATAGAGCTGGGTGCTTTGGTGCCACTGTTCGGCATGAATATGAACATAGTTACTGGCCCAGGTCATCCTCAGTAGTGATGCGGTCACTGCCCTCGGATCTCGCAACATCCATAACACTTGAGCCTGGGGAAACCACTCCAACAACTGATCTAAATGTTGATAGTGCAGCGGTGTCTTTTCTCCCCATCGAGATTTGTGACAGCGTTTGGCATAGGTTTCCATCCACCCTGCAAAGACAGATGCATGGCTAGGAGTACCTTTGGCCATAATGTTAGCCAGAGTGATATCAGGGGCTACATCAAAATAAGAGAATCGTTTACTTTGACTCAGTGCTTGCCAAAACTGTTGAAACTCTGTTGGATCATCTAGTTTCAAATGGCGATATGTTGGCACCCAATAGGTCAAGAAGTGACTTTCAGGGGAAATAGCAATGTGGGGATGGGCCGAGAGAATCGTGGTCAACAATGTGGTTCCCGAACGGGGCATCCCGACTATAAAAATTGGCTTCTCGCCTAAGTTGACCATAGGTATGAGTTTGTTTGTTTCATCCTCTAAATCAGCAGCGGCGGTCACCCATCTTTTCTCAAGAATACTCGCTCTAATGCCAGATCCACATTACCCATTTGGGTGAGATACTCCTGTACTCCTTGGTTGAGCTGTTGTCGGGCCATGGGGGCGTCTTGCAATATGGCGTTAATTTGAGATAAGGCTTGCTGGGCACTAAAGGTTTCTAAAGGGATATTCCACTGTTGGTGGTTTATCTCGGCCATAAAGCCTGCTACTTTAGGCGCATATTCAATGGCGATGACGGGAACACCCAGACCCGCTGCTAAAATCACCGCGTGCAGACGAGTCCCAACCATCACATCCAAACGGCTCAACCGATCAATTAACTGATCTAGGGAAGGGATGCGATGTAAGGGGTTTAAGCGCTCAGGATAATGGCTCAAGCTCATTACTTCGGCAATGGCAGTTTCATCATCGATGGGTGGTTTATATTTTTGTCGAAAGTCGTCGGGATAGGCTTGAAACGGTAGCAGATGAACCGTGGCATTATGGGTTTCGATGAGTTGGTCGGCCAGGGTGGCAATCTGCTGATAAAAACTAATGTCACTTTGTTGCCCGTTGCGTGCGGCTACTGCTCGCACAGAAATACCAATGTTGGGGCCGCCGCTAGTGGGTCGATTGTCCATCGGTGCAACCGCCTCTAAGGCTAGGTCACTCATGAGATGGATTGGTTGAGTGACGCCCAGGTCCACGAGACGATTGCGGGAGGCGCGATCGCGAACGGCAATTAAATCTACCTGTTTAAGGGCGGCTTTGATCCGGGATTTGGTTTCCGGTCGCCAAAGTTTGCCAACGCTGATGCCTAAGATCAGGGTACGTTTGTGGGCTGCGATCGCAGTTTCTAAGGGCTGTAGCCATTCACCCGCCACATCCCTATCTGCGGCATCGCGCAGCAAGTCACCGCCGCCCAGGATAAAAAAACGATGTGTGGCGATCGCCACCCGATGCCGTAGCCATTTTTGCAATTGGGCTCGACGTCTGGGCGCATAGCGATTATCCAACGCCCTGACCAGATGACGAGTGCGCGTATCGTCAGGGTCTTTTGAATATACCGTTAAGGGAAAATCACAGCCGCAGCGCTGTAGCCAACAGCGCAACCCCCTCAGCATGGCCTCATCACCCAGGTTGTGATAGCCATAAAACCCGCAGACTAAAATTCGATTGCCCAAAACCATACCCGTCCATCAGGCTGCATACCATGGCCCATAAAAAAGGTGAGCCAGAATTTCTAGCCCACCTTAACACTGCTAATGTCGAATCAAATCAATCCTCGACAGTCAATCAAACCGACTATGGAAGTCTGACTGTAAATCGGAAGGCACCGACCTCGCTAGCCTCCACATTCAGGCCAAGTTCGGGTCCGCCAACAATAACACCGCCGCCAGCGCCGACACCCAGACCACCAGCCGGTGTGCCTGATGGGAAAGCACCAGGGAATGAGGGGCAAGACGCTACCAGCGGTGCCAAAGGAGCCTGAGGGAAGAGCACCGAACTATCCCCTGCAAAGGTAAGTGTGGTTCCCCCTTCGGATACTAGAGTAGGCGACGCTAGTTCCAAACTGTTGGGTCGCAAAATACTGGGTACCTGAAGTTCATCACACAGTTCGAGATTGTTAGACGGTTCCACACCTGCATTAAAGAAGTAGACCGTGTACTCTACTATGTCACCAGACTGCAGCGGCGTCTCTACATCAAAGACACCCAACGGTAGGCTATTACCCGTCGCATCGGCTAAGTCGTTATCGTCAGTGGTATTTGGCTGGTTAGTAAAGCTATTAATCCCCTCTATTGGCAGGACGCTACCATTTCTAATCACCCGGGTAATGCGCTTAATCACCTTCAGGTCCGCACCCAAAATTGCAGGAGTGGGCACGTTCTCTTCAGGTTCATTAGCTTCCAAGTTCTCATTGGGGTCACTGGCATCGGGGTCAGGGACTGGTCCACCGTCTGGGAATGGGTTGATATCGTTAGAAAGATCAGTGGTGGTTTCTCCAGAAATTACCCCAATCCCTCTGGTAGTTGTTTGGTTATCAAAGGGACCTGGTAAGTTCTGTGACACATTAGTCCCGGCTGTATTCACATCCACCGTAATCTCGTAGATGGCATACTCACCTACGTTGAGAACACTGGTTGGATCATTAAGATCTCCTGCCAAACGTAAGCCATCGCCGCTATTGCCATCAAAGCTAGGATTCACCGGCACCGTGGTGACAGCGCCGCTCTCGGGTGTGGTAATGCCGACAGCAGAAACCACCGTAAAGTCATCGCCGTTAGTGCCAAATGTGGGCCTAAAGTCGTTATTGAGAACAACATTGCGCAAGTTCTCAATACCGATATTGCGCACGACTACTTGGTAAACCAGACGAACATTGCTATTGCCGAATGTTGCACCTGGAATCTCACCCCGCTCAGTCCGACTGGTGTCTAGCCGCTCGATAACCGAAATCTCTGGAGTGGCTACAAAGTTTGCCGGTGTCGGTGTGTTGTCCGGATCGGCCGGATTAGGAGCTGGAGCAGCTGGAGCGTTAGGATTACCGACTGTACTGCCGCCTGTGGGGGGCGAATCAACAATCAGGGCATCTCCCAAGTCGTCAGGTGTCGGCGATACCGAATTGAGGTCATTGGAAATATCGCTGACGGGAATGATTGATGTAACCCCAACACCAGTGGCCGTTGTAAAGTTGTTAAACGGTCCCGGCAAAGCGGTTGTCAGAGTTTCTCCGTTGTTAGTCAAATCAACAGCAACATCAATTTCATACTCGCTGAATTCACCAACGGCCAGGGCACCACCCGAGATTAGGATATTATCCCCATCGGGCATATTGGTTGGCCCTGCACCATTCTCAACGCTATCG
>JBCCXQ010000022.1:0-42836 GCA_039191365.1 Cyanobacteria bacterium P01_F01_bin.13
ATTGTAAACCCTAGCAAGTTTTTCCTATTTACTTCTCCAACCAAACTAACAGCAGACTAGCGATTGTTTTTGAGTTTTGCCAAGTTGAAAAGGGGTCAGTTAGAAATAACTGACCCCTATTTTAATGGATATTTTTTGACTAAATTAATGGGTATCAACCTAAAGCGAAAAGTTTTTTCAAAAATAGAATTTAGTATGTAGGAGGTAGACGCTAACTCCCTTCTAAATTCTGTCTCCTAACTTCTATATTCCTCTCTAATCAGAATTTTCCAGCTGTAAGTAACTACCCAATCACGCTTTCAAAAATCACTGCAACATGACCGATTGGCTGGCATTAGTAATCGGTAATACGCGATGGCACTGGTCCTGGTTTAAGGATTCTGAGCTAAAACAGGTTTGGCATACTCCCCATCTTTCAAGCCAACCAGCAGAGGTAACGATACGCCACATTTGGGCTGATCAGGCCCCGTCTGAGCTGCTAGAGCTGCCGATCGAGTCCATGGATATTTGGGCCGTTTCAGTTGTCCCTATCCAGTCTCAATATCTGGCTCATTTGTCTACAGTCAGATGGATTCATCACGTTCCTCTCCCAGGTATTTACCCGACGATGGGTCTGGACCGGGTCATAACATTGTGGGGGGCCATTCAGCGTTACGGTTGGCCAGTATTAATAATTGACTGCGGCACAGCCATCACATTTACCGCTGGCGCAGATGGGCAATTTATCGGTGGAGCTATTTTGTTGGGGGTGCGATCGCAGCTATCGGCCCTGAAAGACTACACAGCCGCACTCCCCAAGGTCTCACCGCCGTTGGCACTGCCGCCACAGTGGGCAACAGATACCCCCAATGCACTCCAGAGCGGCGTGATCAATACCATCCTGGCGGGCATTCATCACTTTATTCAACACTGGCAACACCACTATCCCAGCACAGCCATTCTTTTCACTGGAGGCGATGGACAGTACCTCTATCGGCTCTATAAGCAACAATACCCAACAACACAAAACCAGGTTCCGCAAAACAGAACCTGGTTCGAACCAAACCTAATGTTTTGGGGAATTGCCGCCTATCGTAACGACGCTACCCGAGCACTATAGGCTGCTGTATCAGTCCCTGCAGTAGCTGAGGGAATAGCGGACTCACTATCCATCGACTGAAGACGATTCACCCGATCCCTTGGGTTAGGGTGAGTACTAAAGATGGCCGGTGGGCTGCTACCACTGTCTAATTTTTGCATCAATGTAGCCATTCCTGTCTGGTCATAACCCGCTTCACCCATGGTGAAAAAGCCATGATCATCCGCCACCAGTTCGTCTTTGCGGCTATTGGGTAGATGTAGCGCAACATCAACAGCAATGGCTACCATCTGATTTCGACTCAGACCAAATGCACCAGCAACACCCTGGGCAATGGCTACATCGCGCATCTGATCAAGGGCATGCTTCTCAGCAATGTGACCAACCTCGTGGCCTAGTACGCCAGCCACCTCAGCTTCATTATCCGCAGCTGCTAACAATCCAGTGGTGATATAAACATAACCACCCATTGTGGCAAAAGCATTAATGCTATCGTCTTCAACCACCTGAAATACATAGGGAATATCTGGACGATCACTATGGGGAATTAGACTCTGACCAATTTCGTCCACGTAAGCCGTTAGCACCGGATCCCGATGCAACCGAAAGGACTGACCGAGCAACTGCTGATTGACCTGACTACCAAGCCTAACTTCCTGCTCATCAGACATGTTAGTAATCTGAAATACCTGGATAGTCGGCAAAATAATATCGAGTAGCCCAGCGCTGGCAGGTTTAGGCACAACAGCCCCCAGACTCAGAGTCATGAGAAAGGCCATAGCACCATAAACCAAACGGCGTTGCCAGTGGTTACCCCAACGGAAAATTCCAGTAGACATGGTCAATGTACTGTAATGAAACGGCGAATAAAGCGAAGACGGATAAAGTCAATTTTAAAGTTGTCTACTAACAACGTTTGAAACAGTATCCATAATCTGACCATAGCGACAGCGTCAAATGCTTTCCCTATGGGCTGTGACAGTTAATTGACTGCTAATATCAGCTCCAGATCGAGTCTAAACAGTCAAGTTAAGCGGCAGCATGGTCAAAATGACGGATGTTTCTCTATGTGCAGCAGAACGCTACAGCGCAAGCGCTAATTTATGGGCTCCTTCCGTTTAATCTGACCGCCCCGTGATTAAATACTAACGACTGCATGAACTCTTCTGTAGAGCAACGTTGCATGTCTGTTACATTATCGCTTGGTCTAAGCGGGGCTTACCCCCGTCCAGGCTTGCAATGTAGAGACGTATTCGGAGTGCCAAACGTATGGCTATTTTAGATTCTAAAGGGCGTTTATTTGGCAAAATCAGCCTGCTAGATATCGGTGCGGGGCTTATCATCCTGATGGTGGCAGTCGCCATATTTTTCTACCCTGGCACTTCTGGCTCAGTCGCCCAAGTAGGAGCAGTCAATAAGGACATTGAAGTGGATGTCATGGTTCGGGGGTTGACTGTACTTAATCCTGACCAGTTTCTGGCTGACATCAAAACCGAAGGCAAGACAAATATCATCATTCGCAACCAGCCCTATGGCCAGGTAGATATCAAGGATGTCAAACCCCTGCCCCGCAGCACCGCAGTGCCTCAGCCCGATGGTTCCGTAAAGGCGTTTCCCGATCCTCGCCCAGAACTAGATTTTACAACGGATATGCTATTGACCCTGGCAGGTCCTGCTCAAATTACCGATGATGGACCGATCCTTGGTAATAGCAAAGTAAAAATTGGCACCCCCATCGAGCTTGAAGGCAATACCTATAACTTCAAAACCAGCACCGTCGCCGTCCGTATTCCAGAATAGACAAATAACGTATTTGTGATTTAAATCACTTTCCTTGCTCAGCGAACTATCATCGTTCTCTTTAGATGCTCTCAGTTCTCTATCAGAGCTCCTTCAGATGCATTTTTAGGATTGGAAGTAGACACAAAGATTGAAACCTTCCTAGTTTTTGGAGGATTATTATGAAACGCTTCGTAATTTCTGGATTATCTGTTTTACTCGCTGCTGCTGCTATTGTTCCGGCTGTAGAGGCGAAGACTCCTGATGATTCTTTGGTCGACACTACTGTGCATCAGCGACGTCTAGTTGAGTTATATGCACGCACCAAGAGTGCCGCTCCATTGCAGGTTGATGACGACAATGCTGACTATAGTTTCACCCAGGATATCAACCTCCGCAGGGATGCTCGCGATAAGAGATAGCGGACCATTGGGCAATAGTCCATACGCCCTTTAGGCATACTCAAAAAGGAAGCCAGTTGGCTTCCTTTTTTCATGCCCCTATTCACAGGTCAGAGAATTGGGTAACGACAAAAGAATCGCTATTATTAAAACAATTGACATTTCTTAAAGTTTTTCATCGTCCATGACTGCATCTGCAAGCTCGCAGAACCTTAAACAATTTTTCGAACAGCGTATTTTATTGGGTCGGCCTCTCACCACTGAGTTAACCGCGATTTTGTTGGTTTACTTTGTGCAAGGCATCTTAGGACTGGCTAGGCTAGCGGTTAGCTTTTTTCTTAAGGACGATCTGGGGTTAAGTCCTGCGGAGGTAGCCGCCCTCACTGGCATTGCTAGCCTGCCTTGGACTATCAAGCCTCTGTTTGGATTTTTATCCGATGGTCTACCCCTATTTGGCTACCGACGGCGGCCTTACTTAGTGCTGTCGGGCTTAATGGGTGCAGCCGCTTGGGTGGTTCTAGCCACCGTTGTGCAGACTGCCTGGTTAGCCACGGCCATGATTTTACTGAGTTCGGTCTCTGTTGCCATTTCGGATGTGATTGTTGACTCCTTGGTGGTGGAGCGCGCGCGCCATGAATCTCAAGGTGAAGTGGGCACACTCCAATCGCTTTCCTGGGGAGCCTCTGCATTAGGCGGTTTACTCACAGCCTATCTCGGTGGGCTGCTATTAGAGCAAACTAGCACCCGCATGGTGTTTGCCGTCACGGCTACCTTTCCCTTGATTGTGTCCATTGTTGCCTGGTTAATTACAGAAGTACCAGTCCAGGAAAAATCCAACTTTCAAACCGTATGGAGTCAGGTCAAACAGCTCAAGACAGCATTTAGTCAGCGGACTATTTGGATGCCTGCTCTATTTTTATTTCTCTGGCAAGCCACACCCAGTGCGGATTCAGCCTTTTTCTTTTTTACAACGAATGATTTAGGTTTTGAACCGGAGTTTTTGGGTCGGGTGAGACTCGTCACCAGTCTGGCAGCACTGATCGGTATTGGAATTTTTCAACGGTTTTTGAAGGCTGTTCCATTCCGGACTATTTTTGCTTGGTCGACAGTGCTCGCAGCCCTCGGCGGCATGACGACATTGCTCTTAGTCACCCATGCTAATCGGAGTTTAGGCATTGATGATCAGTGGTTTAGCTTAGGCGATAGCGCCATTCTTACGGTGATGGGGCAAATCGCCTTTATGCCTGTGCTAGTCCTGTCGGCAAGGCTGTGTCCCACGGGTGTTGAAGCCACACTGTTTGCCCTGCTGATGTCGATTGTGAATCTGGCTGGATTGGTGTCCCATGAGCTGGGTGCGCTTCTGACCCACTGGCTGCATGTCACTGAAACGGATTTTGAGAATCTTTGGATTCTGGTCACGATCACTAATTTGACCACATTGCTGCCGTTACCGTTGCTGTTTTTGCTACCCAGCACTTCTGCGTCGTCAGAGTCGGCCTCGGGTGATGCCCTTACGGAAGATCTGGCAAATGCAGAAGAAGGACCATCTCCAGAACCCGCTTTAACCTCTTAATAAGCAGCTTGAGACGACGTCTGTAAACTTTATTATTTTCATCATTCAATCAATATGAAAACGCTTCCATCGCTTAGCAAATCTGCCAATTTTGATATGGACGATTGGCGCAGTGGCTATCGTTCACAGCCCAATGAATATGACTATGAAATTCAAGATATTGACGGTATCATTCCAGTCGACTTGCAAGGCACTCTGTTTCGCAACGGTCCTGGCCTGTTAGATATTGCTGGTCAACCAGTGCATCACCCGTTCGATGGGGATGGAATGATCACGGCCATTTCTATTTCTCAGGGTAAGGCCTATTTTCGCAATCGCTTTGTGCGGACTGAGGGTTATGTCAAAGAGCAAACAGCTGGTAAACCTCTTTATCGAGGAGTGTTTGGGACTCAAAAACCCGGTGGTCCTTTCGCAAATGCTTTTGATTTAAGGCTCAAGAATATTGCAAATACCAATGTGATTTACTGGGGCGGCAAACTGCTGGCTCTTTGGGAGGCGGCAGAACCGCATCAACTCGACCCCAAAACCTTAGAAACTATCGGTCTAGATAATCTCAATGGTTTATTAAAGCCGGGCGATGCATTTTCAGCCCATCCTCGGGTTGATCCAGGCTTTGTCCATGACAGTGTCAACTTGTCAAATCCTCCCAACCCTCGCCTGATCAACTTTGGTGTAAAAACTGGGCTTTCCAGCACAATTACGCTCTATGAATTTGATGTCAAAGGCCGTCTGGTGAACACTCACCGTCACAACATTCCAGGATTTGCATTCCTGCATGACTTTGCCATCACTCCCAATTACTGCATTTTCTTTCAAAATCCAGTGAGCTTTAACCCATTTCCCTATGTAGCCGGGACTAAGGGAGCCGCTGAATGTATCCAATTCAATGCCAAACAGCCTACCCGCGCCCTGATTATCCCGCGAGACGGCACCAGTCCAATCCAGACAATCGACCTGCAACCTTGCTTTGTTTTCCACCATGCCAATGCTTTTGAGGCTGATGGCAAGCTGTACTTAGATTCTGTTTGCTATCAAGAATTTCCTGACCTTAAAGGGGCGGAGAACTACTTAGAAGCAGATTTTAATCGCATTCCAGAAGGGCAGCTGTGGCGGTTTGAATTAGACCTTGCCAGGGCAAGCAGTCAGGCCACCTGCCTGCTTGAGCGAGGCTGTGAATTTCCCGACTTAAATCCTAACCACGTCGGTCGCCCCTATCGCTATCTATATATTGGGGTGGCCCATTGTCCTCAGGGTAATGCCCCACTCCAAGCGTTACTTAAGCGAGACCTAGCCACTGGCAACGATGAAATTTGGAGTTTTGCTCCCCGTGGCTTTGCGGGTGAACCTATTTTTGTCCCCCGTCCTCAGGGTAACGCTGAGGATGATGGCTGGGTCTTGAACCTGTTGTATAACGCTGAGCGTCGTTGTTCAGACCTGGCAATCTTAGATGCTCAACACATTAGCAAGGGGCCAGTGGCCACACTGAAGTTGCCCCACCACGTGCCCTATGGTTTACACGGTAATTTCACACAAGATTTGGCAATTACCCTTTAGAGGGTGTTGTTTTTTACGTAGACCTAGGGTGGTGATACTGGTGCCTGGATACGGGATCGTGCTGATTCACCCTGAAAGACGGTTGCGATCTGCCTACACGCGGGCATTCTGCGTAGTGTAACCCAGTAATAAATAACACCCGTATCTCCGATGAACCCAAGTCAAGCATCTAACAAAGAGACCTTGAACTATCGCTTGCGTCCCAATGCTCAAGGCATACGTCTTGATATTTGGGAAAATCGCCCTACCTGTTCACCGGATCAGGCCTCTTATCAGTTCTTTGTCACTTATCAGCTAGAGTCTGCTGACGATGCTCAGGTGATTCTGGATCGCTACCTTATTGCCAATGATGTTTGCGCTGTGCCATCCAATGATGCGGTTACCCCCATCCACCTTAGAACTCTTGCAGGCCCCAACGTATGACATGTGTAGGGTGGCAGCCAGCTCATTAACACTATGTAGGAGATTCTAACCGTCGCTGAGTCTCTTCTAGATAGTAATCTCCCAGGTCTGCTCCGTTGATAACAATTGCTTCATACCGCAGCACTCCTTTTACATGGACTTGACGCCCTATGGCAGGGGCTGCTTGCTGAGTCAAAATCCAGACCTGGCCAGTGCCATCATCAATTTGATACAGCCAGCCATTCAAAATTGCTAAACGCTGAATAACTGAGCCACTTAACGGAACTGAACGTTCAACTTGCTGCGGCTGCCGTAATGATTCGATTGCGATCGCAGATTTTGAAAACGATACTGCTGGTAAGCGGTTACCAGTAGGGGGTTGACAGGCCACGCAAAGGGTCATCAGCCCCCCCGCCATTGCAACAGCAGTGTATTTATAGTTAGCAAACCAACTTGCAAAATTCATCGCAGAATTCGTCCGTCAAAATTACACATCGATTGATTTTGCATACAAATATTGCTCGGTAATCAGCTTGCTATATGCAGTCGGGGAATAGCCTTTGGTACTCTGAGAACAGCCAATGTGGCTAGTATCCCCTAATTGACTAGCTGCATTGGCATCAGCGCCGATAAAGTTAGCAAAAATTTCATGGCCCAACGGTTAGATGGCAAAGCACTTGCCCAAAAACTTCAAGCTCAGCTAGCAGTCGATATTACAGATACAAAAAGGGAAAGCCCTCCCGGTCTCGCCGTGCTGATGGTTGGAGACAATCCGGCCAGTGCTGCCTACGTCAGAAACAAAGAGCGGGCCTGTGAGCGTGTTGGGATTGCCTCCTTTGGCTCCCATCTACCTGCAGATACACCGCAAGCAGATGTGGCAGCTCTGATTGACCAGCTCAATCAAGATGAGCGAGTAGATGGCATTTTGATTCAGCTGCCTCTGCCTGACCATTTGGATGCGGTGGCGTTGCTTAACCGCATTGATCCAGCCAAAGATGTAGATGGCCTTCACCCTGAAAATATGGGTCGCCTTATGCGTGGAGAACCCGGTCTGCGCAGCTGCACCCCAGCCGGTGTGATGGTGTTACTTAAGGAGTACAACATCGATCCAGCAGGACAAAAAGCGG
The DNA here is from genome assembly GCA_039191365.1 of Cyanobacteria bacterium P01_F01_bin.13. GTDB lineage: Bacteria > Cyanobacteriota > Cyanobacteriia > Phormidesmidales > Phormidesmidaceae > Leptothoe. Next base: position 7,915 of record JBCCXQ010000022.1, read on the forward strand.
TGGTGCTAGGACGCAGCATTTTAGTGGGTAAACCCATGGCTCTAATGCTGCTGGAGGCCAATGCCACTGTAACCATTGCCCATTCACGCACCGCTAATCTACCGGAACTTTGCCGTCAGGCAGATATTTTAGTGGCGGCTGTAGGACGCCCAGCCATAGTCGAACCAACTTGGGTCAAACCCGGTGCAACGGTTATCGATGTGGGTATCAACCGTATCCAAGACGCGGACTCTGGCAAATCTAGGCTGGTAGGTGATGTAGATTTTGCCCGTGTAGATTCCATTGCTGGAGCGATCACCCCTGTGCCGGGTGGAATTGGTCCGATGACGGTGGCCATGTTGTTGCACAATACAGTATTAAGCTACCGTAAGCGATTTAATGGTTAATTAATAGTTACCCCTTCGGGTATACAAGTACTCATTCGCTTTTGCCGTAATCCAACAGGTTCATAAATCCTTTTTTTGTAATCATGATGACCACTGATGTCGCTGCTGACTTTGACCTCAAAACCTACCTCAATGCCAGACGTACCGAGGTTGAAGCAGCGCTTGAACAGTCTTTACCAGTGGTCTACCCCGAAACTATCTACGAATCCATGCGTTACTCCTTAATGGCAGGGGGTAAACGTCTACGGCCCATTTTGTGTTTAGCAACCTGTGAACTGGTGGGTGGCACCATCACTCAAGCAATGCCAACGGCCTGTGCCCTAGAAATGGTTCACACCATGTCGCTAATCCACGATGACCTGCCTGCCATGGATAATGACGACTATCGTCGGGGTAAGCTCACCAACCATAAAGTCTATGGTGACGATGTGGCGATTTTAGCTGGTGATGCGCTCCTGTCCTATTCGTTTGAATTTATTGCTGACCAGACTCAAGGGGTTACTCCTCAAGCAGTCCTGGAGGTTATTCGTCGTTTAGGGAGAGCTGTGGGAGCCGCTGGATTAGTCGGAGGACAAGTTGTCGATTTGGCTTCCGAGGGCAAGCCAGATATATCGATTGAAACTCTCAATTTCATTCATATGCACAAGACCGCTGCCCTACTGGAAGTATCTGTCGTATCAGGGGCCATATTGGCAGAGGCAGATCCTGACACCGTAGAGCGCCTCTCCCGATATGCTCAAAATATCGGCCTAGCTTTCCAGATTGTGGACGACGTGCTAGATATCACGTCCACCCAGGAGGAACTAGGAAAATCCATTGGCAAAGACGTTCAAGCACAAAAGGCAACCTATCCCAGTATTTGGGGATTAGATGAGTCGAAGAAACAAGCTGAAACCCTTGTAAAAGCTGCAAAAGACGAACTAGAACCCTTTGGACAGCGAAAGCAGCCCTTGATTGCGATCGCAGATTACATAACCGCACGTACCCATTAATTTCCCATTGACATCAACATTGATATGGAAGCCTTTAACGAGATTTTTCAGAACCACGTTCTTGTCGTATCCCTTGTGGCCTGTTTGAGTGCCCAGCTACTCAAGCTGATCATTGAAGTGATTAGTAATCAGCGCCTTAACTTTCACGTGCTAGTTGAAACAGGGGGTATGCCTAGCTCTCACTCTGCTCTAGTGGCCGCTTTAGCCTGTGGTATTGGGCAAACAATTGGTTGGTCTAGTCCAGCCTTTGCTGTCACCGCAGTATTTGCCGTTATCGTTATGTATGATGCCGCTGGTGTTCGTCAGGCAGCAGGGAAACAGGCACGGGTAATCAACCACATTGTGGACGAAGTCTTTAACGACAACGATTTCCAAGAAGATCGGCTCAAGGAACTGCTGGGACATACTCCTGTGCAAGTTGTTGCAGGAGCAGCTCTGGGGGTCTTTATTGGTCTACTTGCGGCACCAGCCTATTAACCTGCAAGTGCAGAGAAAACCAATACAGATCAATACAGATGCTGAAGGCTATCCCGATTACTGAATAGTATTCATCAATCTAATCACCTGTTCTCCGTCTACTAAAAACGAGGTCAGACCACTATCCACAAGCTGCTGCAATTTAGCAGCAGCCGTTGACGTATCTGTTGTGTGTAGCACCAGTAGGTACGGCTGCTGCAAATACACCGCCAGCCCAATCGGTCCTTGTTGAGCCAGATCGCGGCCAATCTGAGGATTCTGCTGATAATCCACCAGCACTGCCACACCTTCTCCGAGTAGAGTTGGCTGATATTGCGGCTGTTTACTCTCACTCTCCACGACTGCAACTGTTTCTGGAGAGGGCGTTTCGGGAGAAGGGGTAGTTTCGGGAGAAGGGGTAATTTCGGGAGAAGGGGTAATTTCGGGAGAAGGAGTAGATGGAGTTTCTGGCGGTACTGGTGCAGTTGCTATCTCTACGTCCGTCGCCTCTACAACAACGGTATCCAACTGCTCAATATCATTCAAGTAAAGCGCCCAGGAGTTGGCAACTTCCAGGGAAGTAAACCCTCCGGCCCGAACAACCGGATCGCCCAGATAACTACATACCAGTGTGGGCTGATCGACTGGCAAAACAGCAACGGTGCGATCTCGAGTCGTCTCATCAGCACCGCGCACCAGCAATAGATATTCCCCGCTAGCAGGTGGTGGGCAATCAGGATAGCTTTGGGCCATTCCTCGCGCTGTAAAACCAAATCCAAGCGCAATAACTACTAACCCATTCAGCCAACGATATACCATTCACCCATCTCCTAGACGACTACTAAACCGCATTCACATTCAGCATTCATACTATTCAGACCTGTAGCAACCTAAGCGCCTGTATTTCGCAGCTACGCTGCAGGTTCCATCGATGCTAATGGATCGCTCACCGACGTTAATGGCACCTTAAACTCTCCAGTGGCAATATATTCCAGCCTCAGCTTCAGCCAGGTAATAAATACTTTATCGGTTGAAACAATCGCTGCTGCAGGCTGCGGACAACTTGCTTTCACAGATTCCAGCTCCGGTGATTCCAAAAACGCAGGTTGTTTTATCAACCAAAAATCAATCTCTTTTTCCTGCTCTTGATAATAGCGTCGCCGCTCTCTGAGTATCTCATCGAGGGGCTCTTCTTCCAGCAAAAAATGCTGACTTGCCACGGCGTAATAATAAGTCGTCATGGGTCTTAAAAAACTTTCAAAATCAATGAACTCGAGATGGAGCCCATATTCAATAGACAGGATTCTAGCAGGGAATGCAGACCCCTGTTACCTACCGTAATTAAATAAACCTGCCACAGAAGGATTAAAAATCCACTGGAGCTGTGGCAACTTTTCGGGGCACATCTTGTTTATCTTCTTCCAACGAATAACTATCATCCTCTTGGGGATCATAGTCATCGTCGCCACTCTCGTCTTGCAGAGTCACATCCGCACCGTTAATTAAAACCCCTAATAAGCGAATATCTTCATTGAGATCAAGCTCTTCAAGCGCTGTGTTCAAAACAGCTCGCTCAGTCACACCGGGCCGAGCCACTAAAATCATGCCATCGCTTTGCTCTTCGAGCAGTAGGGCATCATCGACACGACTGAGGGAGGGAGTATCTAAAACCACCATGTCAAAACGTTCACGAACATCGTCTAAAAAACGACGCATTTCACTAGACTCAAGGATTGCTGCTGCCTGACGTTGAGGTCCAGGACTAGGAGACACATACAAGTTTTCAATAAACGGCACCATCCGAATACTGTCACCAATGCTGCCGCCGTAGTAGCGTAGCGGCTCCATAACAACCTGACTATCATTGACCAGTCCTAGGTACTGAGCGTTAGAGCTAGATCGTAAATCCGCTTCTACTAAAAGCGTTCGTCGTCCAGCCTGAGCAGCTGCGATCGCTAAGTTATAAGCAGTAATACTCTTACCTTCATTGCTAATGGTACTGGTCACCAACACTACTCTTGGGCCAATCACACTGTCTTCAAAACCGGTTAGTCGCAGTTTACTTAAACAGCGCTCGTAACTGCCATGATACTCAGAATCCGCCTGTACCAAAATCGGTGCTGCTTTGGCAGGACGAGTTCGAATAACAGGCACAGCCCCCAAGATCGGCATATCTTGGTCACGCAACAGCTTCTCCAAATCCTCAGCTGTCCGAATAGTGCCATCCAGCATGTCAAGCAAGAATATAATCCCGCCTCCTGCAACTAGACCCAGAAGACCTCCTGCCAGAAGAATCGTGACAGGATTAGGTTTTTCAGGCTCGTTAATGACTGCAGTAGGTGGACTGGCCACAGTCAAACTACTCACTGTTTCAGCCTCTGCAGCCTCTGCATCCACAATTCTTGCCTGAATCTGATCGTAAAGTGCCTTTTTGAGTCCAACTTGATACGCTAAACGTTCACGCTGCAACTGTTTATTAGGCAGACTGGCATACCGCTGACGTAAATCTTGCGCCGACACAGCAAGCACCTGATTCTGCCGCAGCAGAGTATCCATCTCCGTTTGCAACATCACCAACTGATTAGCCAGATTAGCCCTGGCAGGATCCAAATTCCCATTAATACTGCCACCAACACCTGGTGCTAGAGCGGTCGTCTGACCATTACCTAGCAACACTTCCTGCTGACGAAGATTAAGCTGCGCATTCAGAGCATTTAAATTTTGCCGAACCTCTATAAACGCTGGATGATTAGGCCGATAGTCCGACTGCTGCAATAAAGCGAGTTGATTTTCAGCCTGATAAATCTGGGCACGTAAATTCGCAATCAGCGGATCGGCACTCAGCGCTGAAGAAACATACGCCTGATCCGCCGTCATCCCTAGACGTTGCTCCAAGCTCTTCATCTGAGCATCGATACCTTCTATGGTGATGACATTTTGTCGAATTTGCTGCTGACTACCGGAAATTTGACCTAATATACTCCCATCTTCAGCTGCCTGAATAGCAGGCCCTTCCTGGCGGTCGTACTGTTCTAAAGTCTGTTCTGCCTGTCGCAGCGCATCTTCGATGGGAGGAAGGCGCTCGTTAAGAGCATCAATAATTGCCTGTAGCCGCGCCTTATTGCGCACACGGCTAAGTTCGACCATACCCTGGAACAAGGTGTTGAGGACAATTGTTGCCGTTTCTTCGTCCTCATGAATAAATCGAACAACTGCTCTAACACCAGGCTGGTCTTTTTTTCCTCCGCTCACATTGATCGTAGTGTTTCTGCGAATTTCGTTCGGCGTCAGTTCTACGCTTCTATTACTGAGCTGTCGAGAGACTTCCTGCAGTAATACCTCAGACAGGAGCTGATCTTCACTAATGATGCCGCGGCCTAGTTGATCAATCGTATCAGCTGTATTGGTAAGTGAAACCAGGGGTGAATTATCCACCAGCATGCCTTCGGCATAATATTTAACTGGCGGTGGCGGTTGCAGTGCCACTACGCCGGAAGCCCCCACAATCGACAATAAACAGGTCAGTCCAGCCCACTTATATCGCTGAACAGCTAATAGATATCGCTTGATAATAGGGGATACCATGGACACTCGCTGGATAAAGAGAACTAGATCGAAGCAGGCACTTGATTTATTGCCTCAGATATAGACCCGTAAAATATAAGAGGTCTCGCTTTTGCACTTGGGTTATTAGGCAAGCATAGCTCAATCTATTAACCTACAGTCCCAATTCGACATTCCGTAAATACAGCCTGATCTAATTATTATTAAATAAGTCACTATCAAAGATACCGTCAAAGAAAAGCAGAAAGCTCAATACATCCTGGAAAGGTTGAGTAATCGTATCTATCGCAAAGGTGATTCGATTGATAAAGCTTCGACCGACTACAATCACGTCATTATCCCGTAGCGGTGGGTTTTGGGTTGGATCACCATAAATTGCTTGTTTAGCATTAAGCTTGGTAACGCTAGTGTCTCCTTCTTCTGGGTCAAATCGAATGAGAGCTACCGAACTCAGATTCGCCTGGTTGAGCGGCAGGCCTAACCCACCTCCACCCCTGGCCGCATTACCCACTAATGCATCGGCAAACGTACTACCATTAGGCAAACGCTGCCCCCCTACCACTCCCCTCGGATAGTTAATCACTCGAACCAGAATCTCAGGTTGGGCTAACGTCGAACGAGAAACAAAGTTCACATCATAGTCATAGGCCTGGGCCGGATCAAGACGAGCGATAATAACCACATCACCATCTTCCAGACGCTCTTCTGGAAGTGATTCACCATTACGAACAGGCGTGTAAAGATCAACTGTTTTTTCAATGACATCATTATCAGGCAAGCGCCGCTGAATACGTATCTCGCGCAAATCAGCCGTACTTTTAGCGCCACCTGCAGCCAACAGGGCTGCTATTAACCGCGGCGTAGCCAGTGGATATAAGCCCGGACGTTCAATCTCGCCCAGCATAACGACCTCCACACCCCGCTGAGCCGTTAACGTTAATGTAACATCAGGCACAGCATACTGCCGAGGGTTTGTAGTCCGCAGTGATTGATAATTAGGAACAATGCGTCGGTTGATTTCAGACTCTGCCACCTGATACGGCAAACCTCGGAGAGAATTTGCCAGCCCCAGAGAACGTACTTCGGCTAATACCACATATTGATTATAGATCGCCCGAATTCTATTCTCTGCTTCATTCAGGGTCAGTCCTTCTAAAGCAATAGCCCCTTCAATCGGCAGAATCACATTACCCTGCTGGTCCAGAGTTGCTTGGAAAGACAGATCTGGAAAACGCTGCACACTGACAAAAATTCCATCACCGGGACCTAGACGATACTGCTCAAATTCATTTTCTACTGTTGTTGGAGTAATACCCGTGCGAATCCGAGGATCCAAATCATTTGGGGTAGGCCGCAACTCTAACTGCTCAACTGTCGGGACTTCTGGCGGCGGCACTACATCAGCGTCTTCTGTGTCAGCCTCCACAGGCAGATCAACAGGCACTGTTTCATCGACAGCTTCTTCAAAAGAATCCCCTTCAGGTAAAGGATCTAGCTGAGCTACACCCGCTGCTTGCCAAAGCGACCAGCATGCCATGCTTACCAATAACTGTAGAATCAGCAAACCAGCTTTTGTTTGCCACAGACTCTGACTATAAATCGCTTTAGTATTTTTAGTAGGTGCCATTGTTGACTTATATAAAAACAAATCAGATATAACTGAATTACAGCTGGCAGTTGAAAACTATATATTTCGCAATGTAGCTACTTTAGCCTATCGTCTGCATCACCAGAGGATTTCAGATCATCTGCAGTTGCGAACGTCATCAAATGCTAAGGCTGAGTAGAGAAAACAGTTTCTCCTAAAGAAGTTTGCACCAGCTGACTCAGATTTTCCAAATCAGAATAAAACGGTGAAATATCCCCCAGGGGAGGCATCGGCACAAGTATACTCACTGCAACCCACGGCAGGCGTTCCCCTCGACTCCACTGATATTTTTGGTCGCGCCAAAACCAATGATGAGGAGCAGGGTGACCACTTGTGGGCATGGCATACCACTGGGCAACAGCAAAGGTTTGATTAGTGGTCCACGCACGAAACGTATCAATATTTAAAGAACCCATACGTAAACGTCGATGGTGAGAAGTTTGCCATTTTTGAGCCCCTTTCAGGTCAATCCACTCTACTTCAGGCTGGTCTTTTGACTGCCCTTGGGGTTTTAGGAAGAGTACCACTTGCTCTGGAGTGGAGTTGTTAGCATGGGTCAATTGCTGGACTGACCACTGATCGCCACCGATAGAAATTTTTTGTTGAAAATCTGCAGACCAGCCTTCTAAGGCTAATCCTGTTTCCTTAAGACCCCGAACAACAGCAATTTGAGGCACATCCGGAGGCGATTGCCACGGCCACTGGTTAGACATATACCGAGGTATGGCCACGGCTGTAATAATTACCGCCAGAACCACAACAACTAGCCACTTAAACCAGGGCTTAGGGTTAGAAGAGGAGAATGACAAAGCCATTTGCTGCAAACATCCATCAAGGTACGTTACGACTCATTAGCCTCAAAAAATTAGAAATCCATTAAAAATCAACGGGGGGTGACTGTGTTATTGATGCCTGCTGAATATCACGAACGCTAGCCATGGCTAAGGTCGTAGGAACATGATTTTGGATAGCATTAACGATTAAGACCAAAGAGCCCAGCATCAGGGCAGAGTAAACATCACCACCCCAACTTTCATGGAGCCAATGAAATGCCTCAGTCATACTGTTGCCGTGGAAGAAAGTCAGAATGGTGTTACGGAGGATATTACCGATAACACTCACCAGAATGATGCTTACAAAAAATAGACTTGTACGTAATTTCGAACGGTAAATACCTGTCCAATAGGTCAGCACTAGACCCATATATAGGCTAGTAAAGAGCATCTTTAAGCCAGCGCAATGGGGAGCAACTTCCACCAGCTGCTGGTTCATAGTCAGATAAATGTTATTAACCTCAACCTCATACCCTAAAGTGTGCAGGATGGTTCCAGCAATAGTGGCAATAAATCGCTGCAGCGGCAGTATATAGGGCTCGATTAAATATGGTAGCTGGGTCGGTGTGGAGAAGAGTATCAACACTAAGGGAAAGAGCATCAATCTCAGACCAGCTGACCCTTTGAGGCAAAGCAATAATCCAGTCAGCATTAGGGGTAACGAAAGGTTTACCGCATCCATTACCCCACTGGTGTAAAACACAAACGCAACTACCACACAGGCAATGCCAGACCAGTGGCAGCTATCGCCCAGTTGCTGCCAAGACTGCCGCTTATCCCAGACCAGTTTGAGGGCTAGGGGAATACCCAAGATGCCATGGCTAAAGTATTCGTGCTGAATGCTAATGGCCTTGTTCACCCATCCATCCCATACCCAGTGATAGAGTAAGGGGCCATAGAGCACGAGCAAGCAACCGATAATAATCAGCTCGATTGTCCAGCGTGAAGATTTGGATTGAGAAAGGCTGACCATGATTTGTTTATAAATGGTTTTTAAAGTGGGATTTGGATTAGATCAATGCTGGACAGGTTCTAACTAGCCCTGTAATAGTCTCTACTACGTACTTTAGTTGGTCGTCAGTCATGCCAGGATAGATGGGTAGCGAAAGGATCTCCTGACTAAGCTGTTCGGCAACTGGGAAGTCACCTGGTCGATATCCTAAATGGAGAAATGCGGGCTGGAGATGACAGGGAACCGGATAGTGAATTCCAGACTGAATATCGCTTGCTGCAAGCTCCTGCTGCAAGCGCGTACGATCAATTGAACAGTGACGGGTTAAACGGATAACGTAGAGATGATAGACATGACCGCTGCCACTGTGATTGACCATCGGGATAAACCCTTCGGCTGCTAAAGGTTTGAGGGCGTTATCATAATGTTTTGCCAGACGGTTGCGATCGCAATTCCAACGCGCTAGATGAGCCAGCTTAATCTGCAGGATGGCCGCCTGCAGAGTATCTAATCGACTATTAGTACCACCAGGATCCGTATGATAGTACTTGCGTGTCGAGCCATAATTACGGAGCGATTTTACCGTTTGAGCAACCAGTTCCTGCTGGGTGACCACCATGCCACCATCACCCATGGCACCTAAATTTTTGCTCGGGTAAAAACTAAAAGCTGCAGCTAGACCAATACTCCCCGCCTTCACCCCTTCCCGTTCTGCACCATGGGCTTGAGCGGCATCTTCAAAGATAGCCACCCCATAGGTCTTGGCCAAAGAGCGAAGAGCTGTGGGCGAAACCATCTGACCATAAAGATGAACAGGAATAATCGCTCGAGTTCTAGAAGTAATGGCTTTTTCTGCGGCAACTAAATCCATCAGCCCCGTCTTTAAGTCACAGTCGACAAAGATCGGTCTAGCGCCTGCCTGCAAAACACCAATCAATGTGGCAACAAACGTATTGACCGGCAAAATTACATGGTCTCCTGGACCAATACCGCAAGCCTGTAGGCCCAGGGTAAGAGCATCGGTGCCCGACCCTACACCCACCCCAAAATTTGTATCACAGGCATCGGCAAAGCTCTGCTCAAATTGAGCTACAGCCTTGCCCAAGATATAGTCACCTCGGTCAGCGACTGCTGCCATCGCTGCAATTAACTCTGAACGCAACGATCCGTGTTGCTGAGACAAATCTACAAAAGGAACAAAGCGGGAACTAACCATGGTGTGAAATTACTTTTAAAACATAGCCGTCACCACATGCTGTGAATAACGGATGTTGACTACACGTTGCCATCATCTATAGAGAATTCCCTAAATAAACCAACGAGGACTGAAAGGAAGGCATTCTAAGCAGACTGGAGGGCAGTCTTATTACACCTATGGTCAGCACGCCACCGAAAAACGAGTTCTGAAGACTGGTATTCCTATCATTAGTGTCTCTTGTTGGCTTAAAGCTTGGGCATACCCAAATCGTAAAGTCTCTATGAAGCTTGTTCAGCAGCTTCGTCTCTACTTGAGAATTGACGATAACCGTTTCGAACATTATGGTGGGCGCAACCTGCAATCGCCTTGGCCATGTTGCTATTCCCACACACCTATGGATGTTAAAACCGCCCAGCATGTCGTTATGACCCAGGCCGACCTGGCCCAGACCGACTCGTTTTTGGCTCGGCTACAGCAACATCACCCTCCTATCCCTGGTCAGGTGACTTCCTTGTTGCTGGCCTTAAAAGTCATCACAGAAGACCTCAAAGCGGCTATCCAGCTAGACCGGGCATTAGCCTACGCTCTTCATCAGCTAGCCTATGAAAGTCGTCGCGCCTATGAGCGAGGCAAACAGGCGAGGGTAGAGTGGCCACCGTTATTAGATGATGATATCGAACGGATTGCGATCGCAATTGCCCAAATTTTCAAAGGAGGGGCTTAGTGGCCACACCCTTGTAAAAATAGCCAATCAGCTTGGGCAGATCCGTGGCATAAAACTCATTCCATTCCACTTGATCAAAAACGGCCTTTACTAAGCTGGCCATGGGTCGGTCCAGATGGCAGCCATCGGCAATGCGGCGCTGCAACGGCGTAATCCGGCGCTGCCATTTGCCTATCCCCCGCTCAGAACTAAGGCCATGCTCAATAAAGAAAAATTTACCACCTGGCTTAAGGACTCGGTATACCTCTTTCAGGGCCTGCTCAATATTAGGAATACTGCATAGAGTCCAAGTACAGACAACTGCATCAAAGCGGTCTGCAGCCATTGGTAATGCCTCTGCCCGAGCTGTTTTGAGAGTAATATCTACCCCAGCACTTTGGATCCGTGGGGTTGCGATCTCAGCCATTCCTTCATTAGCATCAATTGCTGTCAGCGCTTTCACACCGTCACCGTAGTAAGGCACATTCAAGCCTGTACCAAACCCAATTTCTAGCACGTCACCACTGACAGCCGCCAATAGCTCCTTTCGATAACTACTAAGTTCTCGACCTGACATGGTTAAGTCCAACAATCGCGGAAAAATAACCCTTGAATAAAAACCCATACTCTATTTTTCCAAAACCCCAATCACATTCATCCAAAACATCAATATCCCCTACTCAGGCTAAATAGTAGTATCTTTGTTGACTCCACTGCTTATCATCAAAGATTCTATGGACTCACTGAAGGGACGGGATTTGCTCAGCTTGGCAGATGTAACCAGCACAGAGCTATACACATTACTAGATCTAGCAACAACGCTAAAAGTTGGAACCAGTCAACCCAAATGTCCCAATAAAGTTCTGGGACTGTTATTTTCAAAGGCATCCACCCGCACCCGTGTCAGCTTTTCAGTCGCAATGTATCAGCTAGGCGGACAAGTGCTTGACCTCAATCCCGGTGTCACCCAAGTAGGGCGTGGAGAGCCTACTGCAGATACAGCTCGTGTCCTTGATCGCTATTTGGATGTAGTGGCCATTCGCACATTTGCGCAAACTGAAATCGAAGAGTTTGCACAGTATGCCTCTATTCCCGTTATCAACGCCCTTACTGACCTGGAACATCCCTGCCAGATTTTGGCCGATTTACTTACCCTGAAAGAAGCCTTTGGCAGCTTAGAAAATTTGACTCTATCTTATTTAGGAGATGGCAATAATGTAGCCCACTCCCTTATGCTGGGGTGCGCTCTAGCAGGAGTGAATATTCGCATTGGCACTCCTGACGGCTATGCTCCAAACCAGACCATTGTTGAACAGGCTATGCAGCTGAGCCAAGGACGTAGCGATATTATCATTACTACTGACCCTAAAGCAGCTGTCGAGGGTAGCCATGCCCTATACACAGATGTTTGGGCCAGCATGGGGGATGAAGCTGAGGCTGCATCCAGAATTCCTACGTTTCAGCCCTATCAAATTAATCAATCAATGCTCGCCCTCGCAGACCCTCAGGCTATCGTCCTCCATTGCCTACCAGCTCATCGCGGCGAAGAGATTACTCATGATGTCATGGAAGGTTCCCAGTCACGTCTTTGGGACCAGGCAGAAAATCGCCTTCATGCTCAAAAAGCTTTGTTAGCAACTATTCTAGGCGCAGCCTAAGCCAAACTAGACCCGTCAGAAATCCCAAGATTGCTACCCCTAAAGCCCCTGATAACGGATTGCCGTGGATACCAGTCACCCACTCAGGGGCATGCCCTGAAGGTAGAACTAAATCTCCCACATCCACGATGTAGTAACCCCAAACCAGCCCCCCATGTAATCCAATTGGTAATCCTAGGCTAGCGAATGAGGGCTCGCAGCGACTAATATATCGTCCACCCGCTAAAATCAGCCCCAGCAACAACAGTCCGAAAAACTGCGGTGATGTCTTCAGTACTTCCGATAGCGGCTTAATAAAGTGAGTAAGCGAAAAAATAACGCTACTCCAAATAATGGCAGAAGTCTGCGACAAACTAGTCTGCAACTCCGTCAAGAGCCACCCTCGAAATAGCAACTCCTCCGCAACGCTCACACCAACACCAATCGCTAGGCCTTCCACGGCAATCGTGAGTATAGGCTTAGGATAAAAGGCTGATAAGCCCAGCAGCACTTGCGTCGTAAACAACAAACATACCAACCCGCAACCAAAGACCAGCGCAATCAGAGCATCTTGGATACAGCGAGTACGCCAAACCAGTCCGTAGGTGATAAAGGGATACGACCACCGATGCACCCAACGTCCCCAACACCAAGCATGGCCGATAAAACAGCCATACAGAGAAATCAGCGCAAAAGTACTAAAAATGTGCTGATTCCCCAGCAGATACCCTAAACCATAAAAAAGCAATGCCAGTGGAGCCCAAAGCACCAATAAAATTGCAAAGAAAATAACGATCCGCCAAGGCAGTGCCCAATATGAAATTCTCTGATAAAGCTTCAATCATGTACTCCCACTACTCGTTCATCAGACAATTCAACATGGGTATCTTAAGTTCATTCATCGGGCTCAATAGTACTGGTAAGCCCCTTAGAGCGAAGCATCTCACTGTAAAATTCGGCATGCTCTAACTCACATACAATCACCAAGCCTACACCTGAATTGTGTGCTTGCATCATGACGTCGACTGCCTGGGGCACTGAGAGGCTAGGAACCGTCTTCACCAATGATTCCACTACATACTCCATAGAATTAAAATCATCGTTATGCAATAGAACCCGATAACGGGGAGCATGCTGTCGCTTACTGGAGGTAACCGTTTTTTCAATCGTTCCGGTAGACACCATAGCCCTATAACTCATTAGTACAGCAAAGTGAATTCAAATAGGAAATCACCCCAGAAATGGGGCAGTAAATCAGCTATTACACACCGTTTTTAATTTTAACCAGAACTTATCTTAAAACTAGCCCCTGAGTCCCTAAACGGATATCGGGCAAGGGATTGAAAATTCTAGATAAGTGCGACAACTCGAGAATTTGCGAAATAATTAGCTTAAGTCAAGGTTTTGAAACACTCTTAGTGGTAATTTATTAGCTAATTTAACAAAAATTGAACTTTTGCATCTCATACAGTAACAAAAGTGGCTAACTGGCTGCTGTTCCCTCCGGGAAAGCTAGTTTGAGACCATAATCCCACTGATGATTACTCCTTCCTCATTGATTGACTGGATAGATAATTTAATTTTTCAAAATGATTAACATAAATACTGGGCAAATTGTTTATCTCGAATGCTTAGACCAGCGTCTCTATGCTGAAGCTATCCAATTGGCTGGATCGGTTCGTCTTTGGTGTCGACCTTTAATGCTGGTTTGCCATCTTCCTTATGGATCCCGACAACAGCAACTGACTATTGCAGCCGCAGCAACCGACCCTGAAACGTGTAACCTGGACCTCTACGATCTAAAAACAGCGCCTGATCTTGTGTGGCCAATCGATAGATTCAAACTGGCATTCGATACAGACTTCTTTGCATTGCTATTTCACCTGCGTATTTCCGATGATACAGGTCCCGAAGAAATGGCAAAGCAGCGCTTTCAACATTTTTTGCAAATGTGTTGGAATAATGGTGAATCGAGAGACGATACGTCCCAGTCATCAATCAAGTTGGTCTCAATCCGATAAGAACTCTTCAAAACTTTTCAGGAGAGTCACAAACGAGACCATCTAAATAAAGGTCATCAGGAAAGCTTTAATTGAAGGCGCAGTTAGCATCGAGCACTGGGCACTAGCTTGATACGGCCCTCATCCATTTCACTCATGAGCAGCTCAAGAGCTTCATAGTCAACCTCCGATATATACCCCAAGCGAGATAGTTCGGAATTGATCTGTTCTTCAATGTCGGGAGTCAGCCGTTTTGTATAAAGAGCTTTCTCTACCAGATGGCGAATGGCGAACGAGTGCATGGTAGCTCCTAGCGGGCTTTAAATTTACTTACATCCCAATTTCATCGTTCCGTCTGGAATAAGGTTTTGACTTATTGGGGCTATCTCAAGTGAAACTTTTGGAGCTGGCAACCTCAGTGATCCGCATCACCGGACAATAAGGCCAAATCACATCACCATCAGTGGTGTAGCGATAGTTACCATTTCATAGCAAGACTTTCTGGAAACTTCAAAGAGTTACGTGGAACATTAAGATTCTACAAATAGCGATTAGTCATCTGGGCAAGTGAAGATTCATCAAGTTAGCTTCGAAAACATATGAAAAGGTCGTAATTCCAATACCGATTTCGCTCTAGTAAAAACTGATAGGAGACAAAATTATGAGTAGCGTTGAAACATCAGTTAAGGTTGTGCGGCCTGTAGGCGCTTTAACAGCTGCAACTGCTGATGCATTTAAAGCAGAAATGTTAACAGCCATCACCTCTGATAGTGCCAGTGAGGTCGCTATTGACATGGCAGCCGTAGACAGTTTGGATAATTCAGGCCTTGTGGCCCTTATGGCTGGTTATGACACTGCCAAGCGTCACTGCAAGCGGTTCAGTTTATGTGATGTTGCTCCTCCTGTGCGCATTGTGTTTGAGCTGACCCAACTAGATCGCGCTGTTTCCATGGTTGATAGCCAGGAGTTACAGGCAGCATAATTGTTGCTTTCGGGCATAGTGTTCCCAATGCTAAACCCTGAACAACTGTGCTGATTTGTTGACTTCTCAATCTTCTAGAAATTTGTAATTGTTTATGATTGCACGGGTTTTCCAATTCTGGAAAACCCGTTTGCATATTTTGAAAACAGGGTTTCCATTCGTCAGATCCTTGCTTCAAATATCAACTACAGGACTCACGCTTGAGGTTCCTTGAATCAGCTATAGTTTATGTCTGGACGTTGCTGTTGCGACTTATGACTGAGCCTGAAGAATTCTAATTTAAAGTATTTTTTCAGATCGCTTCGTCCTCGAAATCAGCAACGATTATGTCTGAATCGCTTATTCTTCGCCGTGGCTATCGCTGTAGACCAACTAATTACCCCAAATATTACTCGCCCTGCTCGCTATTTGGGCAATGAACTTGGTGCCATCCATAAAGATTGGGCAACCGCGATGATCCGCTGGGTATTGACCTATCCAGAAGTTTACGAAGTGGGTGCATCAAACCTGGGGCATATCATTCTTTACAGCATTCTCAACCAGCAACCTCGACAGCTTTGCGATCGCGCTTATCTTCCAGGCTCAGATTTAGCGGAAAACCTCACAGAAAGTCAGACTCCTCTCTTCGCTGTAGAGTCTCGCCGCCCTCTTACCGATTTCGACATCCTAGGCTTTAGCCTAAGTTACGAACTAGGAGCCACCAATATCCTCGAAATGCTTACTTTGTCAGGAATTCCCCTTACCTGGCAGGAACGCAATACCGATGGCCCCTGGGACGAATCTAGCTGGCCAATCATTTTTGCTGGGGGTCAAACGGCCACATCCAATCCCGAACCCTACGCTGATTTTTTTGACTTTATTGCCTTAGGTGACGGCGAAGAGCTTTTGCCAGAGATTGGCCTAGTACTTGAAGAAGGTAAGGCCTCAGGCATAACACGTCAGGAAATTTTACTGGACCTGGCTCAGGTTCCTGGGGTGTATGTGCCTCAGTTTTATGACATGGTCGAAGATGGTTCGGTACACCCCAACCGCGATGATGTCCCCAAACGTATTCTGCGCCGGGTGGCTACTCCCATTCCAGACTATGGCATCGGGTTAGTCCCCCACGTACAAACCGTTCATGATCGCCTGACCATTGAGATTCGGCGAGGCTGCACACGAGGCTGTCGATTTTGCCAACCGGGAATGTTGACTCGCCCTGCCCGAGATGTCGCCCCTGATCAGGTGGTAGATGCTATTGAGCAGGGCATGCGGGCCACTGGCTACAACGAGTTTTCGTTACTCTCCCTGAGTTGTTCCGATTACTTAGCGCTGCCTGCAGTGGGTGTAGAAGTCAAAAATCGCCTCAAAAATGACAATGTCTCCCTGTCACTACCCAGTCAGCGTGTGGATCGCTTTGACGAAAATATTGCCCACATAGTTGGCGGTACTCGCAAAACTGGCCTTACCTTTGCTCCAGAAGCAGGCACGCAACGAATGCGGGACATTATTAATAAAGGCCTCACTAATGAAGAGCTATTGCGCGGTGTGAAAACTGCCCATGAGCAAGGATGGGACAAAGTCAAGCTCTACTTTATGGTCGGCCTCCCAGGAGAGACGGATACCGATGTTTTAGGCATTGCTGAAACCGTCCAGTGGTTGCGTCGAGAATGTCGCATCAAAGGCCGTAAATCCTTAGGATTCAACATTACAATCTCCAATTTTACGCCTAAACCCCACACGCCATTTCAGTGGCATTCAGTCTCTACTAACGAGTTTGAGCGCAAACAAACCATACTTCAGGAGGCATTTCGCTCCATTCGGGGAGTGAAAGTCAACTTTACAGACGTGCGAATTTCAGCGATGGAAGACTTCGTGGGGCGAGGCGATCGACGTCTAGCAGCAGTCGTACGCCGAGCTTGGGAACTAGGTGCAGGCATGGATGCCTGGTGGGAGAGTTTAGAACGGGCCTTTAACGCCTGGACTCAAGCAATTGATGATGCAGGCCTCACTTGGAAATACCGTCAAATTGAACAGGGAGAGTGGAATTTAGGGGAGTCTTTGGACTCTGGAGCACCCAGCCAACCTGATGTTGCAGACCAATGGCAAACGGCAATGGATGCCCCCCTACCGTGGGACCATTTAGATACCGGTATCGATAAAAACTGGCTACAAGAGGATCTGCGGCTGGCTCTAGCCGCCGCAGTAGTACCAGATTGCTCCTTTGAGGGCTGTTCCCACTGCGGGGTATGTGGCACTGACTTTGGCCACAATGTAGTCATTCCACCCCTGCCAATACCCGCTTTTGAAGGACATGGAAAACCGAAATCTGAACGGGTGCAGCGATTCCGGGTTACTCTAGGCAAACTCAGCGACATGGCTTTGATTGGTCATTTAGATCTAGCCAGATTGTTAGACCGAGCCGTCAGACGGGCTGCGTTGCCTATTTCGTTTACCGGTGGTTACCATCCTGGCCCCCGTATTGCACCAGCCAATGCTCTCTCTTTGGGTGCGACCAGTACTGGAGAAATTATTGATTTTGAGCTAACTGAGGAGATGGACGTAGCTGACTTTAAGCAACGATTACAAGCACAGCTATCTGACACTTTACCTATCTACGATGTTCAAGCCGTCGAGCTGAAAGCACCATCGGCCACTAAAGCGCTTGAGCAGGCGGACTACCTCTTGGCAATCACTACTCAACAGGCAAGCGATATAACTCTCTGGCAACAATGGATTGATCGAGTTCTGGCAACGAGTGAAATCATTGATATCCACACAACAAAGTCAGGCAAAGTCAAACAAATTAATTTGCGGGAGAGACTGTATATGTTGGAGATAATTAACGATCTTCCTGCCCATCTGCCTAACAGCGTTATAGATAAACTTACTGCTGCTGGAGACATTGTGATTCACTACGTGGGTAGCTGTCGCAATGATGGCAACATGCTACGCCCCGAACAAATGCTGCGTATGTTAGAACAGCAACAAGGTGATTCCGTTTCTGTTCCGCTAGTTTTAGGCCATGTGCATCGCCAGCAGTTAATTTTGGAGCCCACTCATTCATCTGCTCTGCTTACCACAGTCCAGCCATGAAACTCACCCTATGGGCCACTATTTCCACCGCCCTCTATCTCTTGGTTGTAGGGCATTCTGCTGTTGCTCAATCGCCAGTAGAGCGACGTGTAGAACAACAGCCCCAATGTCAACTCCGGAATCAGCAGCCACTTGCAGCTGAAAACACCACAGATAGGCCCCCCTCGTCTTATACTTTGCTGTTAGATGAAATCAAGGCAATGTGTCAGCTCAACGAGCAGCGACCAAGACTGGATGACAATGCGATCGCAACGGATAACGACCCATCTCCACAACATTTTACAATCCCCAGCCTGTGGTGGCCGCAGCAGCAGATGGGAGAGGCTATTAACAATCGTCTGATTGATAGTTGGCGCGCCTATGATGATACCGAAAACACAGATGAGCCCATGCCCCATGTCGATGTGGTAGTTAACGGTCAGATTTGGCCGCTCCTCAATTACCTGGAGCGATATTCGTTCATCACCCAGTTTGGTGAAGGTGCAAAAGCCTATGGTTATCAGCTACGAATCTTTACAGGCAGTCGCTTAGTAGGATTACATGTGTGTGACTTTAAATCTGAAACATCCAATCCCATTTGCGCTGTAGAGTTAAACTACTTGGGCCAAGGTGCTATTCGGGGCGGGCGTCAGCGCTAAAGAGTTCGGCAAGATTAGCCTGACCACCCCTAGATAGAGGAAGCAAGACTTCACTGTGCTCCGGTATGAGCAGAGTCTGTTGAGGTAGCTGCTCTGGCACATTCGCACCAGACGAGAAAAATAGCGGGGATAATCCGTGACTCGATACAGAAATCTGAGTTGCAATGGGCGGCTGCCAGCAAAATTCCATCCATGCTTGGGCTGCATCTGGTAGTTTGGCATTAGCCGGGGCAACCCAGAGATCACTAGTTAAAACAGTACCTTCTTGAGGATGAATCGCACCCAGTCGCCGATAGCGTACAAGCGTTGCAGAAATATCACCACTCCAGCCTACGGCTAACCACACATCTTCATTCACTAACGCTTTCAAATGCGTCTGGGAATCAAACACTTTCACTTGTCGATACAATGCCAACAGCTGTTCTTTAACATCATCCTGGGCAAGGGCAGCTTCATCATTGGCGGAATATCCTAAGGCCTTGAGCACTATAGCAGCTGCTAAGCGGGGATGATTGAGCATAGCAATTCGACCAGCTAACTCTGGTCGCCAAAGATCTGCCCACTTAGTAATGGATTTGGTATTAGATTTGAAGATACTCTTCTGATAAGCAATCATCAGCCCCTGGGTGCGATAGGGAACAGCCCACAGCTGTCCAAGAGGCGCAGCAGGTTGCCCCTGATGATCGCGACGCAACAGCTGCTGCCAGGGTTCAGGTAGCCGACTAACTAGAGAAACCTCAGGTAACGGTTGAATTAACTGCTGACGAATGGCACTTTCTAACCACGGATCACTAAGGGTAACAAGGTGAGTATCTACCGTGTATTCAACAGCCTTATCTGAAGAATTGACCGTCGTAATTGGTACTAATCGTCGCCATAAAGAAGGATTAGGCCCTTTTTGAGAACTCCACCATTGCAACTGCCGGTAAATATCCACCAAGGCTGATTCAGCATCAAACTGGGTCGGATTTTCTCGATTAAAGGCTTTTAGCACCTGAGACGGCAATGAACGGGCCAGCAGTCTAATTCTCAGGGGAGACAATGTATTAGGACGACAGCTTGCGATCGCAGCCCCCAACAGTCCCCACAGTACCGTACGCCGTTTTAACATCGTGCTCTATGCTATTGCCTATCTAGGCTAGCGCAATCGGTGAACACTGTCCTAGTTGTTGGCCATATTACTAAAACGGGAAAGGACTAGTTGCCTTTCCCGCTCAATAACTATTTGTAGAGCCAGAAAACCAACTCTGTTTTTCAGTGCTAACTATCTAGTCAAATGTAGCAGGTGCAGAGAAACGAGTCTTACCAGCTCCCCACATATCACCCATCACTTTAGGTTGAAGAAGAATATAACCAGATATGGCAGTCAGGTCATCATCTGTCAGACTACGCATCTTGGGAAAGATATCGGTGCTTTTAGTACTGGGATGTAACTCAGAAATCTCAGTTAACCCATCATAAGTGGTTGGATTGTTTAGATAATCCACCAAAGCTTCCAAATTATTGCGGTTTGGATAAGCCCCCTCTAGTGCTTCAGGCTCTAAACCAACGTTCGGATTAGTCTTAGTAATACCCTGCACATGACAAGTAGCACAGGCGTAATTGAACTTTTTCCGCCCCTTGGAAACCTGCTCTAAGGAAAGCACCACAGTATCCCCCTGTTCATTCAGGGCAATGGTACGGATTGTTTCATCTAGCTCAGCCGCCATCGCGTTGCCACCTACAAATAGGTTGCCGACTAGAAAAACAGCCGCGACCACCAGCCAAATGCACTTTTTAAACATGATTCTCCTCGAAATGGACCGCCCATCAAATACTCAACTCAACACGGAGCAGTGAGCCCAAAATCAGACAACGCTCGCGATTGGCAGCTACCTGATTATTCAGTTAGCCAATAGTTAATATCTATCATGCCACCGATAGGGCTAATTCCCAAGACAGTTACAGGCTTGACTAAATCACCGGCTTGATCGGCACTGGTTGACTATTGGCAGCTCTTTCAAAAGAACCGTGACTCAGAGTATGGGCTGATGCAGGTAGATGATGCAAGCGAATCAACTGAGTGATGATGTCTTTGAGCTGAGTGCGAGGAACAATCTTGTCAATAAAACCGTTTTTCAATAGATATTCTGCCGTTTGGAAGTCGTCTGGTAACTTCTCCCTAAGGGTTTGTTCTACTACCCGACGACCAGCAAATCCGATCGTGGTATTGGGTTCCGCCAAAATAATATCGCCGAGCATAGCAAAACTAGCCGTTACACCACCCGTAGTGGGATGGGTAAGTACTGGCATGTAGAGCAGACAGCTGTCACGATGACGCTCTAGGGCAGCTGAGATTTTAGCCATTTGCATTAAGCTCAGCATCCCTTCTTGCATACGAGCACCACCGGAAGCACAAACAATGACTACCGGTAATCGGGCTGCCGTGGCATGCTCGATTAGACGAGTCAGCTTTTCTCCTACCACGGAGCCCATGCTACCGCCCATAAAACGAAAGTCCATTACCCCCAAGGCAATCCCTTCACCATTGATTTGCCCAATACCCGTTTGGACCGCATCGTTGAGGTTGGTCTTAGTTTGCATGTCGCGTAGGCGATCACTATAGGCTTTGCGATCGCGAAACCGCAAAGGATCCTTAGGCGTCACTTGCTCATTTAGAGGCTGCCAAGTATCCGCATCAATCAGCTGCTCAAGCCGCTCATCACTAAAAACACGATAGTGATAGTCACACTCCGGACAAACCATCTGGTTAGTCCGCAGATCCTTGGTGTACGTTAAGACCCCACATTCGTCACACTTCGTCCATAGACCATCAGCGATTTCTCGCTCCTGACGATCCTGGCTAATGGGGCTTTCTTTCTTACGATTCGCAAACCAATCAAAGAGGGACATATACCCTGTGCTCAATACATCGTGTTTTCCAATCCTACCGGTTCGCCTATACTCCTGGCGCAATCTGGCCAGATTTTATCGCCACCATAGATTACGGCTGGACCTAAAAGAATAGGCTCAAATAGCCCCGTATCAAAGCATTACCAAAAAACAGGCTAATTCCTGCACCGAAGGCTAAAAAGGGACCAAACGGTATCGGCTGACGATGACGCACCAACCCCAGCGATATACCCAGCATGCCAGTGAAGGTTCCGACAAGAGATGCCAGCAGCACGCTTAACAACAGACCCTGCCAACCCAGCCAGGCACCTAGCATAGCCGCTAGCTTGCCATCGCCACCGCCCATGACAGTCTTGCCTATGACAGCAGACCCAACTAAACTTATGCCATCAAATAGCCACAGACCCAAAATACTAGCAGCAATACTGGCAACCAAAGCAGATGTTACTGTATGACCGGCTGTAATTGCTAATAGCCCCTGAGCCAGCCAACCCATCAACACCCCTGAGGTCGTTAAGACGTTAGGCAAGGTTAACGTATCGATATCAATCAGCGTCAACGCTATAAGCCAGCTGATCAGCCCCCAGTAAACGGGTGTCTCAAGACTCCAACCAAATCGCCAAAACAAAGCCACATACAAAAGACCACTCACCAATTCCACCAGGGGATATCGAGGAGAGATTGTTCTTCGGCAATAGCGGCAGCGGCCACGCAAAAATATCCAGCCTAAAACAGGCAGATTGTCATAAAACTTTAACCGAGTAAGGCACCTAGGGCAGCGAGACGGCGGTGACAGCAATGATAACCCCGCTGGTAGCCGATAGATAACAACATTGAGAAAACTACCAATCGATGCCCCTAAAAGAAATACAAACGTATGGGGCAAGAGGCCATTCAGCATCTAGTGCAGACCAGGTTCTAACTGGGTTAAGGGAATAAAACTTTCATGGGGTAAAAGTACAGGCTTAGGACCAAAGATCAGCTTGCCACGACGGGTGGTACGACCAATGGCCACACCAATAGGACGCTCAACCACTTCAGGATGAACCTCGTAATAGGTGCGATAGATATGGCGAGCAGCACGCAGCAAAGCTGGATCTAGCATAGATGACGGGGTGCGTAGATTGAGCGGACTTCGTTGCATACCGGTAGTTGCCACACTAGGATGCACCGCCGCCTCACCATGATCACTGTACTCTGGCCGCTGTAAAGATGACACGACTGAATACTCCCTCTTGCTAGATAGTATTTTGCACTGTGAGCGATTTAGCAAACTCAACCACTCATTGGCTGAGAATACCCAATGTTTACAATCAAGAACTGTAGCTTCGTATCAAAAAACATTCAGGCTTTCAACTTGGATGTCGTTTCGTAAATAACTCCATACCTGAGTGATTGATGAGCACACCGATTGTTCAGTACACCAATACTAGCTGTCATCGATGGATTGTGCCAGAATTTTCCAATAACGCCTACGCCAAAACTTTTAGGAGAGCATCACCCATCGCCTGACACCCCACAGCAGTCGTTCCCTCAGCCATAATGTCGCCTGTGCGATAGCCCTGATCGAGAACAGTATTGACGGCAGTTTCAATCATGGCAGCCGCCTTGGGCTGATTGAGTCCGTAACGCAGCATCATGGCAGCACTGAGCACCTGAGCCAATGGATTGGCTTTATCTTGTCCAGCAATATCGGGAGCGGAACCATGTACGGGTTCGAAAACGCCAGGGCCTGAAGCACCTAGACTAGCGGAGGGCAGCATCCCAATACTGCCTGTCAGCATGGCGGCTGCATCGGATAGGATATCGCCAAATAAGTTCCCAGTGACAATAGTGTCAAACTGCTTTGGCCAGCGCAGCAATTGCATAGCAGCATTATCCACGTACATGTGGTTGAGGTTAACATCGCCATAATCGGCAGCTAAAGCAGTGATGCGATCTCGCCACAGCTGGGATACTTCAAGTACATTAGCTTTATCCACCGAACACAGTCTTCCCTGACGTTTTTGGGCCGCTTCAAAGGCGACTCGACCAATGCGCTCAATTTCAGTACTGGTGTAGGCCATTGTATTGACCCCTCGTTGCTCACCATCCGCGTCAAAAATACCTCTGGGTTGACCAAAGTAGATACCGCCCGTCAACTCCCGCACCACCATGATGTCCACCCCTTCAATTACGTCCCGCTTGAGGGATGAGGCATCAATTAACTGCGGCAAAATCGTAGCAGGGCGAAGATTCGCAAATAATTTGAGACCAGCCCGCAAACCCAAAAGCCCGGTTTCTGGACGCTGGGTCCGGGCTAGCGAATCCCACTTATAGCCACCAATGGCTGCCAACAGAACTGCGTCACTCTGCCGACAAGTTTGCAGGGTTTCCTCAGGTAGCGGGCTGCCAGTAGTATCGATAGCGCAGCCACCAATGGGCATCTCAGTAAACGTAAACTGAATATCCAACTTTGCGCCAACCGCTTTAAGCACATTGACGGCAACTGCCGTGATTTCAGGACCAATGCCATCGCCAGGAAGAAGGGTAATACGAAACTGTTGGATCATAGGGGCGAAATCAGGTGTCAGAACATCATATTGTAAGCATGATGAGGCATCGGAAGCGATGGGCGACTACATCTATCTTCATGGGTTTGCATCGGGGCCACAGTCCTATAAAGGGCAGTGGTTACGATCTCAGCTCCAAGCCTACAATATCCAGCTCCAGCTCCTCGACCTCAACCAGGGAGACTTTGAGCACCTCACCCTCACCCATCAAATTAACCAGGTAACCCAAACACTCCAGGCACCCACCACACTCATTGGCTCTAGCCTTGGGGGGCTTGTAGCTACCTGGGTAGCCCAACAGTCTGCTCAGGTTGAGCGCTTAATTTTACTGGCCCCTGCCTTTCAGTTTTTGTCCCAATGGTTAAAAAGACTGGGAGTCGAGCAGCTTGACCATTGGGAAGCCACAGGCTGGCTATCGGTCTATCACTATGGCCTTCAATCCCAGCAACGCCTGCACTATGAGTTTCTAACCGATGCCCAGCGCTATCCAGATAGACAATTAAAAAAGTCAATCCCCACATTGATTCTCCATGGCCACCATGACGAAGTCATACCCCTGAATGCCAGCCGTCTGTATACCCAACATCGGCCCTGGGTGACTCTGGAGCCCCTAGATACCGACCATAGTATGATCGACGCCATGGAAGACATTTGGCAAAGTATCCAGGATTTTTGTGAGCTTTAGCCAATATGACAAGCACCAGCAAAATGGCACAATAAAGAGCCTATCGCCCAAAGATTTTTTCATGCTGCCTTTTTTGCGTGCTGACTTGGCCAAACTCAAGGCATATCAGCCCCATCCCCCCATCCTAGACCCCTACGACCAGCTGGATACTAACGAGAGCCCTATTGATTTGCCGGCTGAGGTCAAAGCCGATCTAGCCAACCATTATCAGCACATTATCAAGGCTAATCGTTATCCAGATGGCGGTCATACAGCGCTGAAGCAAGCCATTGCCAACTATGTGTCACAGTCCGCTACGGGTACAACTGCAGAGAATATATCGGTGGGTAATGGTTCAGATGAGCTAATTCGGTCACTACTGATTGCCACCGCTATTGGTAATGGGTCAATTTTGGTCGCTAGCCCCACATTTTCGATGTATGGCATTTTAGCTCAAACCCTTGGCATTCCAGTCATAGATGTGGGCCGCAGGGATAACTTTTGCATCAATTTAGAGAAAGCTCAAACCACCGTAGAGCAGCAAGACATCCGAGCTGTGTTTATGGTGCATCCCAATTCCCCCACGGCGAACCCTCTAAGCGCGGCAGAAATTGAGTGGCTCCGTCAGCTGCCTGAGAATATGCTGATCGTTATTGATGAAGCCTATTTTGAATTCAGTGGGCAAACCCTGGTAGCCGACAGTCTGAAGCGTACTAATTGGGTAGTCCTGAGAACTTTTTCCAAAGCCTTTCGCCTCGCCGCCCATCGTGTGGGCTATGCTGTTGCTCAGCCGGAACTGATTGAAGCGCTTGAAAAAGTAAGGCTTCCCTACAGTTTGCCTAGCTTTTCCCAAGCCGCTGCCCTTACAGCTCTGGCCCATCGGACCTCACTGCTGACTATGGTAGAAGACTCCATCGCAGAACGACATCAGATGGCTACTTGGCTCAGCGAGCAATCTATGATTACCACATGGCCTAGTGCCGCTAATTTTATTTACTGCCGCTTGAGCAAGAAAGGACTAACTCGGTTTGGAATGGACCAGGCAGAAGGATTACATCACGTTTTTAGCAGCCTACGTCAGCACGGCACATTAATTCGCTATACAGGGGGAGGTCTACGCATCAGTCTTGGCACCCCTGAAGAAAATCAGCGTACGCGAACCAATTTGCAAGCCATTCTGAGTTAAAGACAGCAGATGCAGCAAGTGGTAAGCAAGCTATGACACCTAGTACAGTGAATTCACTACCGTCTTAACCCAAAAATTTAGCTTTGATAGACCATTAGCGACTTAAGCCCAGGCGAACCCGTCGTACAGTTTGAGGTAAGACGCCCACCATCAGAGCAAACGCTTCATTAGGTACATTATCGATGGTGCTTTTATCAAAATAGGTTTTGAACTGATCCAAAATCATCTGAGCTCGGTCGGTTGAACGAGGCTGATCGGTAAAGTTTTGAGTCAGACGGATCCACTGAAGGCGAATCTTCAGAGCTTTCTGATGTTCTTCATGATCATCAGGCTCAATCAGAGACAGATTGCCTAGAGGAATAATCTTATGGCATCCGCGATCAAAATCTCCGCCCACCGCTGCACCAGGACCCGCAAATTCAGCATAAAATTCCCGAAAAATAATCAGGCCATTGCGACGACGACTGTTGACGACTAGTAAATCGCCACGATTTATCTTTTTCAGCAGACTATCAACAGCTAGCGTTTCACTCACAGGCACATTAGAATTTGAACCGGAAGACTGCTTGGCTCGATCAGCCCACCACTTTACCGCACTATCTTCTAAATGCATAGCATCACCAGTGGGTAGCTTTGCCTGCACAGTGAACATGTGAGGGCGCTTCCGGCCAACTGACTTGACCGGCGACAAATAGAGTGGCAGTGACTTGGATTGAGCATCCATCATTTTAGAGAGTCTACCCGGGGCTGAGGTAATCCAGACTAATTACTCTTATTTGATACG
Organism: Cyanobacteria bacterium P01_F01_bin.13; assembly: GCA_039191365.1. GTDB lineage: Bacteria > Cyanobacteriota > Cyanobacteriia > Phormidesmidales > Phormidesmidaceae > Leptothoe. The sequence goes on from JBCCXQ010000022.1 coordinate 35,057, forward strand.
AATACGATGACATTCGTGCATGAAATAGACAGAGTTTTATCCAGTCTTTGATAGTTCACAGTCCCTCCTCATACTCACTACATAAAAAATAATATTTATCAGGAGGATATGGATAATTTCACGGGGTGAGGGGTATTTAACTCCGTATCTAAAGTGTCGTGAAATTACTGAGGATACTTAAGTACAGGATTTCTACTATCCTCTAAGGCATGATTAAATCAGTTCGTCAGGTCTCTGGAAAAATAGCTCTTTAACCATCATCTGCCGCCGCCGCCAAGGTAACGGCTGTTCACAAACGTGATAGCCAACTTTCTGATAAAGGGCTATGGCTGAAGGATTATCGGTTGCTACATGGAGATAAAGCTGCTTAAACCCCCAAGTTTGACTAATGGACTCACAAGCTAACAACATTTGTTGTGCCAGCCCGCGACGGCGATGGTGGGACTCAACAGCCACATTAGCAACGTAGGGACGACGGGGTTGGAGGGGCTGTAAAAATTGAGAGCGCAGTGAGATTTCCACAGTGCCCACAATTTGAGAACCAGCCGCCTGATTGACGACAACAAGGCAATCATATTGGCTAGAGGAGGTCTTGAGCCGACGCTTGATATCTTCCTGGATACCTAAACGCATCAGTGAATAGAACCAACGATTAAAGCGATGCTCAGGATAAAAACTCGTCAGCAGCAACTCGCCTAATTGGGATAAATCTTCAGGATAGGCAGACCGAAGTTGATAGTCTGAGGGCAGTGTACTGGCTCTACCCCAGTTGAGTCTGGACATGGTGAGCAACTCACTGGCTTGGGAATTCTGGATAGGACCATTCAACCAGTTAATGCTCATATCGTAATCAATGGCATCTGAGTTGTCTTAACGAAATCGTAAAAGTCATGGTCCAGGGGCGCACTACATTTTCTGGAATCTATCCATTCCTGTAGCCGGTTTAAAGAAACACAGTGCATAACCAGCCAAACGCTCAATCAATATACGAACCCCACTTTAACTACATTATCCATACTATTCGCAGTGCCGAAACTTCCCAGAGCATGTTGCAGGTGATTGCTCAAACCTTGGGGCAAACATTTAAGGCTGATTACTGCATTGTACGTCCCCTTTATGATTTACCTGGCAAAGCCGAGAGTGGTTATGTTTATCAAGCTGATTCTGCCGTAACGTTCGATGAGCGGACCTTAGTCAAAACCGCTATCGACACAGAATGTCTGCAAGTTTTAACAAATCCAGGAATAATCGCTTTTAACCAGGCTGCTCAAAAATTAGCACCCTATGCCAGCGTTGTCGTTCCCCTCACTAGCAAGCGTGCTGCACTGGCAATCTTGGCCCTACATCACTGTCAGCAGCCTAAGTCATGGGCACCAGATGAGCTAGACCGGCTCAAGACCCTAAGTGATCAAGCAGCCCTAGCGCTAGGGCAAACCTGGACCTATGAACGGGTACAGGCGTTGGCTCAGCGAGAAGTTTTAATCAACACGATTACTCAGGCCATTCATAGTAGTTTGGAACCTAAACAGATTTTTTCAGCCATCACCCAAAAACTGGGTCAGGCGCTTCAAACCGACGGCTGTGCACTTTCCCTATGGACCCCCGACGATGAATATGTAAGCTGTGTAGGCCTTTACGATGCCAGCGAGGAAAAAATTCTGGCACCGCCTCAATCCCAGGTCAAAATCAGTGAAAATCCTATTCTGCAAGACCTACTGACAAGCCGTTCACCAGTGGTCTTCAATGACTTAAACGATGCTACTGGCCATACCCCCATCCACTTATCATTGCAGGCCAAAGCAGCGGCATTACTGCTCGTGCCTCTAATTAACGATGGTCAAATTATCGGCAGCATTAGCTTGCGTCAAGCGCGGCCGCGCCACTGGCGTATGGAAGAAGTCAATTTAGCCCAAGCAGTAGCCAATCAGGCAGCCATTGCAGTGCAGCAGGCGCGACTCTACCAAACTACTCGCCAACAGGCTGAACAACTATTAGCCTTAGACAAACAGAAAACAACTTTCTTTCAGAACATTTCCCACGAGTTTCGTACTCCCCTGACCCTCACGATCGGTCCACTAGAAACGGCTGTACAACAGGGTAAGGGACTTTCGCCTGAGCAGTCGATTATGGCTCTGCGTAATTCAAGGCGGCTACTCCGGCTAGTCAACCAGCTGCTGGACCTCCAACGTCTCGATGCTGAGCGGATGCAGGCCACATTCTATGCATGTGATTTTGCCCAGGTAGTTAGGAATGTCGCCGAGTCGTTTCAGACCTACTGCGATCGCAAACACATCACCCTGACCACCCAAATTCAACCCTGCCCGCCGGTCTATTTAGACCTCGAAAAATTTGACAAGGTCATTTACAACATTCTCTCCAATGCTGTGAAGTTCACACCGCCAGGTGGTGCGGTCCAAATCACTCTCAACACATTTGAAAAAAACTGCTATTTAGAAATCGAAGATACCGGTATTGGTATTCAGAAAGAACAGCTGCCTCATATTTTTGAGCGCTTTCAACAGGCTGACGGATCGACCAGTCGGACCCATGAAGGGACAGGGTTAGGACTTGCCTTGGTTAAAGAGCTCGTAGAGTTACATGGCGGTGATGTGCGAGTTTCCTCAGCCTATGGGACCGGCAGCACCTTTACCGTTGAACTCCCGACGGGAAGCGCGCATCTACCGGCTGATCGCGTCAGTCAAACTGTTCGCACCCTTGAGCAGCATAGGGCTGCGGTGGAACTGGCCGATCTTCACAATGAAGTGGCCTCAGAGAAAGAAGCCACCCTCGCTGCGCCTCAAACGGTTGCCCAGAGCAAACAGACTATCCAAGCCCCAAATATTCCATTGTCCAAGGTGATGTGCCCTAATGGCGGTGCAAAGATTCTTGTTGTGGACGATAACCCAGATTTACGCAGCTACGTGGCCAGTGTTTTACAGCGTCAGAGGCACCAGATCACGACTGCCCAGAATGGAGCTGCCGGTTTAGAACTAGCACGTAACATCCATCCCCAGTTGATTATTACCGACCTGATGATGCCCCAGGTCTCGGGCATAGAACTAATTCAGCAAATCCGTCTTGACCCGACATTACAGGGCACACCAATTATTTTGCTAACCGCCAAAGTCGATGATGACACTCGACTAGATGGTATTGAGCAAGGAGCTGATGCCTATATCTCTAAACCTTTCAAGGAACGTGAACTACTGGCCGAGGTACGTAACTTGCTGGCCCTCAAAGCTACAGAACAGAAGGTCGCGGAACTGAATCAATACCTTACTGAATCGGTACTCCAGCGGTTTTTACCAGCTGCTTTGGTACAAAAGGCTTCCCATGGAGACCTACAGCTCGATCTCAACCCTGAACCACGACTTATGACCGTATTATTTAGCGACATTGTGGGGTTTACACAGCTCTCAAATACGCTGAGATCGCGACGGGTCGCCGAACTGCTCAACGACTATTTTGAAGTCATGACCCATGCCATTTTTGCTAACGGTGGCACTGTGGATAAATTTATGGGAGATGCCATTCTGGCACTGTTTGGTGCACCGGAAACCCTCAGCCCCAATGAACAGGTGCAGCGTGCGATCGCAACAGCTCGCCATATGTATAAAGCCCTAGATGACCTCAACCAGCGGTGGCAAGGAGTCCCTCCGGTAAAATTCCGCTGTGGCATTCACCAAGGCACCGCCGTAGTTGGCATGTTTGGCAGCTCAAAACGGGCAGACTACACCGCCATCGGCCCCAGCGTTAATATTGCGGCCCGTCTGCAGCAAGCCGCCGATGGTGAAAGCATTTTGGTCTCCGCCGCTGTCGCCGATTATCTCGACGAGCAAGAAATCATTAAATGTCAACCGCTCCAACTCAAAGGCATTGACGAAACTGTACTGACATTCACTGTCAAACCCACACGTCCTATTGGCCTTTAATCAACCCTTTCCCCAGTCGGCAATCCATAGCTGTGCATGATGTGACGCATACGCTTTTTAGCCCGCGATACGCGTTTGCGCAGTGTAGCTTGCGTAGGAATCTCTGTTTCCCCTAACTCTACTAAACGGTGGGTAATTTGCTCCCATGACAATCGATCGATGGTGCGCCACACCAAAAGTTGAGCCGTATGATCATCCTCACGCGATAGGGCCCTAAGAGCTTTGTAGAGCAAATCAATCTCATGGCGTAGATCAATAGATTCCAGCACATATTCAGGCTCAGCACTAACTCGATATTCAATGTCTTCATAACTTAGGTAAGCCTGTCGCTGCGCCTGACGACTTTTCTCTCGCACAATATTAAAGGCAGTGCGTTTGAGCCAAGCATGGGGATTGTAAATTGTTTCACCTGTCCGTTGTCGCCTCTTTCCCCTAAGATAAGCCTCAAATAAAATTTCATAGGGCTCAAACTGATGCATCAGTCGAAATTGGTAAAGGTGGCGACGTACTGTAGCTAGAGTTGAATATGCATAAGAATTGCCGCTGCCTAAGATTTCTGAAAGGGCAAGATCCAAAACATCTAATAAAGGCAATTCAGGGTGGTCAGCCATACCAATGAGCCGATTAATTCTCTTAATAGTGACGTTCAATTTGAACCTGTGACATTCCGCATAGCATCTATGATTGTTAAAAAGTACGTAAATCCACGTACTTTAAACAGCCATTTATCGCACTCAATTACGTTGATTTGGAAACTCTTGGCATTTTGCCGTCACAGTGACCGAGGCACAGTCACTAAACCCTTAGCACACTGAATCTGCTTGTCGCCGGAGGTCCGCCAATGAGTCCCAGATATCTCAATATTAGTGATCATGCCCAGCAACATCGTGATTTGCTGCAAACCTATTGCCAATTATCGGTACAGCCTGTCCTGAACGATAGCGATACAGACCGTCTAGATGCCATTTTGGCCATCGCAGAGAATGACCCGCTCATAAGTTTTTTAATCGATGAAGCCGACCACATGCTGGCCCACATTTACCACTTCATTGATGACGATGAGATCGCCCAACAGCAGCAAAAACTACAAACCTGCCTTAGTGAAGCATGGCTGAATCAGGCATTTCAGGATCTCGCTTACCGGCTGCAAACATCTCAATGCAAAAACCTGCAACAGTATCTCAAGGAGCAGGGATTTTACAGGGGAGCTATTGATGGTGTGATGGGGCAAGCCACTAAAACAGCTATGCAGGAATGTTGCACTCAACAGGGCGAATTACCCCAGCCATTTCCCATTCATACCCCGGATACAGTGAACTGTTAACAGTCACTGTATCCAAGGTATACAGATACTCTTAAGGAATTCCTATCTTAATAGTCACCCTCTATCTGTCACAGATTGCTAGGTGCCATCACTAGTAGATGAGTAAGCCTACTAGACTTTCCAAAAAAGCACTATGCAATCGAAGCTTCAGCATTTAATCGAACGTTACCAAAAAGGGGAACGCATGTTTCATGGGTTGGACTTGAGTGGATGCGATCTAAGTCACCTGCAACTTCCCGATATTGACCTTAGCCACAGCATCTTAATTGGGGCATGTTTAATCGGTACAGATTTGGAATGGGCAATTTTGCGCGATGTTAACCTGACGCAAGCAAATTTGACCCATGCCCATCTACACCGAGCAAACCTGCGGCGGGCAAACCTGACAACAGCAACATTAGAGCATGCAGATTTACGTGCTGCAGATTTAAGCGGCGCAACTATTGTCAATACAGTGTTTGCTGACAGCAATCTTTGGGGAGCTGTCGCACCAGACGGCATGAGTCCGCTTTACCTGAACTAGGAGCAATTACTCTACACGGAGACGACGAGTAATCACCACCAGGCCATCTTCTCGAATCAGCAATCCTGAAATCCAGAGGGTGTCAGCTTGCTCTGGCGCATCGCCTAGCTTAAACAAGCCACCCGCTGACAGCAACTCCAGGTCTATGGGGCGAGGCACAAAAAAATCGTCTGCCGTAGTGCCTTCGTCCAGGGCTGCTCCCAATAGGTAACGCTCCCCTAGAGGCTCTTGCACAATGGCATCAAATCCATAGCTTTCGCCTAGTGCTACCCGCTCGGGTAATATCACGACGACTTCTGGAGAAGGCGTTTCAGAATTGAGCTGATTGCGCTCGGATAAAATTTCTTGAGAGATGATCTTCTGTCCTGTGAACTGCTGACGGGAGCGAATCACTGACTCCAATGTCAGATGGCGGGGGATGGTTTGGACTCCGTCAATATAGGTCACGGTCTCTGCAATATAGCCATCGTCAGCTTCTTCCCATGACTGTAGCTCTACCCGATAGTTGAGGGTGTCATAGCGCTCCCATATTTGCGGAAGTGTAGCTTCGAGTGTGGCGTAACTAAAGCCATCATTATTGGTAAAGCTATCTGCATAAAATGCCATCACCGCTTCAAGATCTTGTTCATTGGAGGCGGCTTCAATCTGCTCTAGGGCATTGACAAGAGCTGCTGGTGCTGTTTCTGGAGGAGCAGCATAGGCAGGCAAACTAACCATACTCATCCCCAGCACACCCAGTGAAAATAACGACCAGCGGCAAGGATGGAACATAGATAAATTCCTCGGTAATGGGGTACGTGTAACTATGGGTAACGCAATCGGTAAATCAGCAAAAAGGCATTATCCTAAAGCCGACTAATTGGCACAATGACTCAAAAGGCGCTGACCCATTAGGACCAATTCAGCAGATAATGATAACTTCTGGCTAAGTTAGTCTCAACCGTAACCCTGACCACACCTTTGCCATTGGGAATTACCAACTGCTCTAAGGTTGCAACAGTGGTCACCAATGTGGGTAATCAGAGTTCCTCATATTATGGACGACAGGCAAGAAAATCGTGAAGGTCATAAGCTCCTAATTGCGGCCAGTGGCACTGGTGGCCATCTTTTCCCTGCGATCGCAACCGCTGAACATTTGCCAGGCCCCATCGAATGGTTAGGGGTGCCCGATCGTCTAGAAACGGAGCTTGTTCCCGAACGATATCCTCTCCATACGGTTCGCATGGGAGGCGTTCAGAGCAAACTGGGACTCAGCACATTAAAACTTCTGACCCAATTTATCCAAGCGACCCTGGCGACGCGACGCCTTTTGCAGCAGGGGCAATTTCAGGGAGTATTTACCACAGGGGGCTATATTGCTGCACCTGCTATTATTGCCGCTCGTAGTTTAGGACTACCCGCCATCTTGCATGAATCCAACGCCATGCCAGGGAAAGTGACTCGCTGGCTCAGTCGCTGGTGCTCTCTGGTGGCCATTGGCTTTAAAGAAACTCGTCAGTATTTGCCCAAACAGACGAAGACTCTATGGGTCGGAACCCCAGTGCGATCTCAATTTTTAGCAGATAGTACAACCAGCCTAACGGAACCTGCCATCCCTGCAGAGGCTCCGTTAATCGTTGTGGTTGGAGGCAGTCAGGGAGCTGTGGCCGTTAATCAGTTAGTGCGAACCGCTGCACCCGCCTGGTTTAAAGCAGGTGCTTGGGTAATCCATCAAACCGGCACCAACGACCCAGATACCGACAGTCTTAGCCACCCCCACTATATCCATCGGCCGTTTTTTACTAATGTTGCGGCGCTCTTTAAGCGAGCCACATTAGTGATCAGCCGGGCGGGAGCTGGTACGCTCACTGAGCTAGCCATGACCCACACTCCATCCATATTGATTCCTTACCCGTTTGCGGCAGATGATCATCAGACCTATAACGCCAATGCCTTTGGTAATGTAGGCGCTAGCAAAGTTTATCAACAGTCGGAGCTAACCAGCGACATATTACAGAAGCG
>JBCCXQ010000023.1:0-42384 GCA_039191365.1 Cyanobacteria bacterium P01_F01_bin.13
AGGCGGGGTCGTCTGACCGTGGTCGCGATTTTGCATCAAAACATGCTGAAGCTATTTTTGCGGTACATCCTACCGTTGACCGCATGCGTCAATATGCTGACGACCTCAATGATCGTTTGCAAAATCGTTTTCACCGCCCAGCGGGAAGCGTTAAGTTGATCTATGGTTTGCAATGCATTGTTGGCGAGACACGTGAACATGCTAAGGCGAAGTACGAGCAAATTCTCAATAATATTCCTTTAGAAGGAGCATTGGCCTGGATTTCAGGTCACTTTGGCCCTGATTTTTCTACATATGACCTGGATGAATATGTTCAAAACATTGAAATTCCCGGCATTCAAGGATTGTTTGAAAGTATTATTTACGCCAAAGGTGGAGAGCCACTCACCGTTAAGGAAGCAGCACTTTATTATGCTATGGGCATGGGTATGCCGATTTTATATGGAACGGCTGCTGACATTGCTGACAAGATTGAATATTTTGTAGATGAAGGGGGTGCGGATGGGTTTATGTTAATTGCAACCTATACGCCAGGTTGTTATGAGGAGTTTGTTGATATGGTTGTTCCTGAATTGCAGCGGCGAGGGCGTTATCGTACGGAGTATACAGGAAGTACTCTGCGGGATAATCTTTTAGCTTATTAGGGGTATTTTGGTGGAGAGGCTGCCAAAGTAGCTAAAGGTTATTTAGGCTACTTAACCCCACCAAGCTTGGGAGGTTTTTTGAGTTTAGGTTTCCCAGCATTCAGAAAAGTGGGGCTCGATATCTGATAATTAATTGACCAATGTTTTCATATGAGCTTAGTTTTTAGTAAGCACTTAGACTCTCAGGATAACTCTGCTTCGATAGACTATCCGAGATTTAGTTGTATTGAAGCGGCTCTGGCTGATATTCGTTGTGGGCGTTTGGTTATTGTCCTTGATGATGAGTCCTGGCAACAGAAGGGATATCTTGTCTGTGCGGCTCAGTTTGTGACGCCGAAAATTATTAATACGATGGCGGCTTGGGCGAAAAGTCCGTTTTATCTGACGATGGAAGAGACGCGGATAGAAGCGCTGAATCTAAATAGTAAAACAACGGATAACAATTATCTGCAGGAAAATATCCCAAAGGCTGGTGCTATTTCTGAGGATCTAGCGCGTGCGGTGCAGACTTGCTTGAACCATAAAGGAAGGCTGGCTGAGTTGAATTGTTTAGAACAGATTTCTGCTCTAAGTGCTAAATCTGGTGGTGTTTTGGTTAATGCAGGAAAGGCGGAAGCGGCTGTTGATATGGGGCGATTGGCAGGACTATATCCGGCTGGATTAGTGTGTGAAATTGAATATGATAGTCAAGATTTTACCCAATCAAAGGGGCAACAAGCCAACTTACTGGCCTATGCACAGCAGCAACAGATTAGGGTAATTAGCATTGCAGCTTTGATTGACTATCGTCTACAGCGAGAAACATTAGTGACTCGTACGGTGGCAGCCGATTTTCCTAACAGGTTTGGGGGATTTAAGATCTATGGCTATCGTAATAGCCTAGATACGGTTGAACATCTTGCGCTTGTGAAAGGAAATGAGAAGAGCTTTCGTCATCAACCGGTGATGGTACGTGTGCATTCTGAATGTTTAACGGGGGATGTGTTTGGTTCACTTCGTTGTGACTGTCGGGCTCAATTACATACTGCGATGCAAATGATAGAGGATGCGGGGCAAGGTGTTGTGGTTTATTTACGGCAGGAAGGACGAGGTATTGGCTTGGTGAATAAGCTAAAGGCCTATTCATTACAGGAGTTGGGGCTGGATACTGTTGAAGCGAATGAAAAATTGGGATTTAAGCCAGATTTACGAAATTATGGCATTGGTGCCCAAATACTGAAAGATTTAGGCATTCGAGATCTGCTTTTGATTACGAATAATCCTCGTAAGATTTCTGGCTTGAAAGGGTTTGGCCTCAATATTGTTGAAAGAATTCCATTGATTACCGGTGTTAATGTTCATAATGCTCGCTATTTATCTAGCAAAGTAGCAAAGTTGGGTCATTTGTTGCGCGATACAAAGGCTAAGGTTTAGACGTTAGCGAGGACAAAGTGCCGAAGACTATACCCCAATGCTATAAATCCTTTGAGGTGTAATTATTTCCGGCATGTTTACTGGATAAAGGTATTTTGTTTTACGGTTTAGTGATTATCAGGAGTGATAATTTTTAGGAGAAAGATTTTTTGATAAAGGTTGTAAGTCATTCTATTCGAATTGTAAGTTTGGTATCTCAGCTAGGGGGCTATTAAAAAATGACTTCATGTTTTGAGATCGAAAACCTTATGGAATCAAACCTTTAGTAGTTAAAATCATGAGCTTAATTTTTGACGAGCCCTAGGTTAAAGCTGTTTCAAGAACATTCAGCTGTTTATGAATAATTTAGGCAGGAACAATCCAGACTGGGCTTTGTAGGCTTCAAACTCAGAATAGCGGGAGAGAGAATTATCTTTTTTAAGCATGTTGGGAACAAACAATCCAGCCGCAAAGCCACCTAAAATAACAAAGGGCAACCAGTGCATGGCTAACATGGCAAACGCTAGATAAATCAGGATTTCACCCAGATAGTTTGTGTTCCGACAGCGGGCAAAGAAGCCCTCTGTAATCAGACCTGATTTGTACTTGAGGGTGTAATACTTTTGGGCATCACTGGCGTAATGTAAAAAGACTCCCAGTGTATTGATGGCAATTGCTGCAGCGACCAGGGGCAGCGGTGGCTCCACCCGCGTGCTAATTAAAAGAAACGGGGCTACCCAATATAGACTGACGATGACGAACCCAATCAGTCCTGTCGGTAAGGGGACTTCCTGCTCCCATTGTTTATCAGGATAGAGTCTGTCCTTGAGCAGCCAGAGAAAACCATAGGTGCCATGGAGGGCTACATAGACCCAGGGACCGAGGGAGAAGTTGTGATAGACCAGCATTAGCCCCAGGACGAAAAAGCAGGTAGTCCCTTTGTGTAAATTGATAAAATGCTTGACTTTCATGGCATCCTCATCAGGAGTGTCAACGGGTTAACCATAACGCATATAAAATTTAGTGGCGTTGCTGATTTTCTGTTGTAACCCTTGCTATAAAATTCGCCTGTATCAAGAACGGTAATGAAATCTTTGCGTAAGCACAATCATCCCAAATATCGACAGTTACTATTTGTACTTGTTGCCCTGTTTATGGTCTCTCCATTTTTACGGGATGGCATTGGTAATATTTTCTCAATTTCGTTGCTGCTATATACGATTCTTGTGATTATCAGCAGCTTTTCATTGCCTAGAAAGTTGTTGGCTATCTATAGTGCGATCGCAATCATTGCCTTTTCTCTCGAAGTAATGTCTAGCCTTGGCTGGGTAAATTATTTAAATAAACCCTTTAGCCTGATATCGCAGGTTATTTTTGCCATTTATCTAGCAGGAGCTGCCTACTGGATTGGTCGAGATATTTTTACAGCACCTAAGGTCACCATAGACACGGTCCGTGGTGGCATCAGCGTCTACATGCTGATCGGTTTTGTCTGGGCATTACTTTATGGAATAGTTAACACCCTGGATGCCAATGCCTTCTCCCAACCCTTAATCCGCCCAGGCTCTTACCTGAGAACAATTCACTTCAGCTTTACGACCCTGACCACCTTGGGATATGGCGATATTGTTCCCCTGAGTGAAGTGGCCCAGGTGCTGACCAATTTGGAGGCCATTGTCGGGCAAATGTACTCCTCAGTGCTGATTGCCATTTTGATTGGTAGCTATCTTGCTCATCGCCAGCGCAGGTAACACTATTGATGACTTCACGAATAAGCCCATAGTCTTTATAAAATGCGAATAAGCTATTTATCTCCATAGTTGACACAGCAGAAAAATTCGCAGTTTTATTTTCTCTCCCACGTAAATAGCGGACCCTTATTACTGACAACAGGGTCCGCCATCTATTAGCATCTATACAATTGTCCAAGGTTCCCCCCTAAACCATTCGATAGTTTAACGGAGCCTGCCACTTCTTTGACCTCTACATAGCAGTATCATCCTGAGATCTTGGTTTGGCCTAGCCTTCTGACAAGGCATATCCACTTAATCTATGTTGAAGGAAGCGCATCTACAGCCTCCACTCATAAGGTAACAACTTTACTCCTAATGACACTTGTTATTTCATAAAATTTGACCTATTTGTTAACACCAGGCTAGCAAGACTATTTTGATGAGCTGCGCTGCTTCATGCTCATAAGTTCCTCAAGTCGGATGCCTACACTAAAGGCATGCAACAGATGCCCCTGAGCATCGTAGCTGCTGTGGCAAACGCTTAGATGTCGGTATTTCCTTCCTCAACGTTATGCAAAACCGTACCCCTCCTCCCCGTTCCAAACCACCTCAGGAGCATCCAAACGATGTCAGGTCAACCTTAATCAGTCTAGGATGGCTAGTCGTGTGGCTGCTGTTGATGATGTTTACAGTTATGCGTATGCCACAGCGTCCTGAAGAAGTGCCGTATAGTGAGTTTTTGAGCCAGGTCGAAAGTGGTCAGGTAGCTGCGGTAAAAGTTAGTGAACATCGAATTGAGTACACACTCAATCCACCCACTGACGCCGTTACAGAAGCAGAAGGCTCTACACCAGAGACCTCGATTACCACTCCTTTGCCAGCTGACCCAGAGCTATCTAGCATCTTGCGTAACCATGGGGTGGAGATAACGGCCTTACCCGCTAATGAGGGTAGCTGGTTGGGAGGGTTCTGGAGTCTGTTATTGCCAATCTTGATGATATGGATATTATGGAGTGTCTTTTCCAATCGAATTCAAGAGGGCCCTGCAGCGCTTGGCGTTGGCAAGAGCAAAGCGCGTGTTTATTCTCAAGGAGGCAACCGCATTACCTTTGATGATGTGGCAGGTGTGGATGAAGCCAAAGCCGAGCTGCAAGAAATTGTAGAATTCCTCAAAAACTCAAAGAAATACACGCGACTGGGGGCTAAAATCCCTAAGGGTGTTTTGTTGGTAGGTCCACCGGGAACGGGTAAAACTCTGCTAGCCCGAGCAATTGCTGGAGAAGCCGGTGTGCCGTTCTTTAGCATTTCGGCATCGGAATTTATTGAGTTATTTGTCGGTGTTGGTGCGTCACGGGTTCGAGATCTGTTTGAACAGGCTAAAAAACAGGCTCCTTGTATTGTTTTTATTGACGAGCTGGACGCCCTTGGCAAATCCCGGACAGCCAATAGTCCCTTTTCTAGCAATGACGAACGAGAGCAAACTCTAAATCAACTTCTGGCAGAAATGGATGGGTTTGAGCCCAACGCAGGTGTGATTTTATTAGCAGCGACTAACCGTCCTGAGGTGTTGGATCCGGCCCTACTCAGGGCTGGTCGATTTGACCGACGCGTGGTGGTGGATCGTCCTGACCGTCAAGGGCGAGAGGCCATTTTGGAAGTCCATGCCAAAGTAGTGCACTTAGGCGATGATGTGGTGCTATCCAAACTTGCCGCCCGTACCCCTGGCTTTGCTGGGGCTGACCTGGCTAATTTAGTTAATGAAGCCGCGTTGCTCGCCGCCCGGAAAAATCGGGAAGCCGTGATGATGGCTGACTTTAATGAAGCCATTGAACGTCTGTTAACGGGGCTGGAGAAGAAATCACGAATCCTCAGTGATTTAGAAAAACGGACGGTGGCTTACCACGAAGCTGGACATGCAATTATTGGGACGCTGATGCCAGATGCGGGTAAGGTTGAAAAGATCTCCATCGTACCCAGAGGTGTGGGAGCCTTAGGTTATACACTTCAGCTACCAGAAGATGATCGATTTTTGATGATGGAGGATGAAATTCGCGGTCGACTGGTGATCTTACTGGGGGGACGGGCGGCTGAAGAGCTAATTTTTGACAGAGTGTCCACCGGAGCTAGTGATGATATTCAAAAGGCAACGGATCTTGCAGAACGCTGCATTACGCTCTATGGCATGAGTAAAACCCTGGGACCAGTAGCGATAGAGCGTAATCAAGGTCAGTTTTTAGAAGGATTTTCCCAACCCCGTCGTCCCATTAGTCCCCATCTCTCGGAAAAGATTGATCGAGAGATTAAAGAACTTATTGACCAGGCCTATCAAATGGCGCTTGAGATTTTGATTAGAAATCAAGACGTTTTAGAGCGCATTGCCCAAACGCTTCTTGAAATAGAAAGTCTTGAAGGTGAGGGCCTGAAAAAATTGTTGTCTAAGGTGCATTCACCGACCAATTTACAATCCTGGCTAAACCCTGGACATACAAGGCTGCAGGCATTAGCCCATAACCGGCAAGGAGAGCGGCACTATGAAACGATCCATGAACTCAGATAGTCATCCCAGTCTCTCTCAAATCATCACTAAATTTTTCTTTATCCTGGGGCTCACCCTTTTACTGATAGTTCTATGGTCTGCACCTGTGGCCCTGGCCAAAGTTCAGTTTTTGAAAGAAGCTGATCGCTGGATCTACCAGTCGCAGCAGATGTTGACTGATACTCAGGGGAATCTTTGGGAGATTACGGTACTAAAACCGATGGAACAAGACAGTAAAGGGGTTTATTTGTGGCTGACGACCCAGGCGAATGAAATCTATCTGGATGCTGCTCAACCCCTGATAGTCAAAACAAACTCGGGTCAAAAATTGAGTGCCCCCAATCTTACTCAGCAGTATTTTGTTGGTGAGCTACCTGACCCGCAGGTTGGTCGATACGATATTGAAATGCTCCTTGCTAATATTAAGGATAAGCAATCGCTACAGCTAGAGCTATCCACTAAGACAAACACCCCCATTAGCCTGGTGATTCCCGCTAAGGTTTTAGACGAGTGGCTAAACGTGGGTACATGCGAGTATTTGATTTGTATGGGGTCTCAGTAACACTACCGACTTATCTCAGCTGGTCAAATGATTAACCACAGCCGCTCGGTTTAAAAGATCGCACACCTGATCGTCGGTAACTTGAGCAAATCTATCGTACCAAATGCCGATGGCATATAGATTATGGGGAACTGACAAACACACTAACCGGTCCACTTTGGGTTTTAATTCTCTATAGGCCTGTATAGACGCAATGGGAACTGCGACGATCAGCTGTCTTGGCTGTTGAGAGTTCAACCACATCACGGCTGCCCGCATCGTTGCTCCAGTGGCCAGGCCATCATCCACTAAAATAACAATCCGGTCATAGAGATTTAGAGGGGGGCGATTACCACGATAGGCGTGTTCTCGTCGCTGTAGTTCCTGTAGCTCCTGGGTTGTAATTTCCTCAATTTGCTGTTTGGTAATTCCTAACCATTTAATGGCAGGTTGATTGAGCACTCGCACCCCGTCTGCAGCGATCGCACCAATGGCAGTTTCTTTGTGACCAGGTTCCCCAAGTTTCCTCACCAGACAAATGTCTAAGGGCAGATTCAATGCGTGGGAAATCTCATAGGCCACGGGTACACCGCCCCGGGGCAGGGCCAATATTAAAACATCGGCACGGTTAGCATAGGCTTTCAGCCGTAGGGCTAGTTGCTGTCCAGCTTCAGTGCGATCGCAAAATCGGGTGGCCATGATTTTCCCTCCGCGCTACTAAACAGCCTATGGTCCATCATTACCCCAGGATAAAATAATAATCTGAGGACCCTATGAAGACGTCCTATGCAATATTAATGAATACACGATTACTTTATGTCGGCTCAGTTTTCCCAAAAATAACTGATGCGGCGTCTCTGGGCTGATGAATCGGAATTTTAATAATGAAGGTGGTGGATTGGCCAGGGGTAGACCAACATTCCAGGCTACCATTATGATATTCCGTAATAGTTTGGTAGCTCAAGGATAGCCCTAAGCCAGTCCCCTGACCAACGGGTTTAGTGGTAAAAAAGGGCTCAAAGATTCGGTTCATCACTTCTTGAGAAATACCAGGCCCATTATCTTTAAAGCTGATCAGCGCATAGTCATCATCCACCAACCGAGTTTGAATATGAATTTGAGATGGATTAGCATCAACTTCGTCATCTTGAACTTGGTGTTTTTCGTGACTGTTTTCCTTTAAAACATCAACTGCATTCGTCAGAATGTGCATAAATACTTGATTTAAGTGCCCCGGCAAACATTCAATGGGGACTTGTAAGCTATAGTCTTTAATAACCTCAATCGATTGAAGCCTTGAGCCCAGTAGTAATAAAGCATGGTCAATGCCCTCATGCACATCTACGCACTTTATTTCGACTTCGTCTAAGCGAGAGAAGTTACGCAGCAAGAGAACAATATTACTAATTCGTGCTGCGCCATGTTCAAAGGACTTCAACAGTTTGGTAAAGTCCTCTGCTATAAAGTCAAGATCCATCTGCTCTATAGCGGTTTCAATAATCTTGGGAGGATCAGGATAAACCTGTTGATAGAGGTCAACTAGCTGCAGCAACTCGTCACAGTATTCCTGGGCTGGTTCTAAATTTCCCTGGATAAAATTGACTGGGTTGTTTAGTTCATGGCATATACCCGAAACAAGTTGTCCCACACCAGCCATTTTTTCTTCTTGAATAACTCTTGTCTGAGCTTGCTTAAGCTCCATCAACGCTATTTCCAGCTCAGCTGTTCTATCTGCCACACGGCGTTCTAATTCTCTGTTATACGCGCGTACACGTTCAGCCTCATGGCGTTTTAACAAGTTGGCATAGGCTGTTGAGTGATATTTTAGTCGTGCAATAAATTCAATCGGGTCAGGAATTTTTACTAAATAATCATTGGCTCCAGTAGCAAAGGCTTCTGCTTTAACAACCGATTCATCTCGAGTAGAGAGTACGATGACCGGAATTGTACTAGTTGTGGGATTAGCTCGTAAGAATTTCAGCAGCAATAATCCATCAGCATCAGGCATGACTAGATCTTGTAAAATCACCGTTGGCTGAATCTTGACCGCCATGGGGATGGCCTGCTGAGCATTATCACAATAATACAGTTTAATATCTGGTTCGCTGGCAAGCAGACGTCGCACTGACTCAGCCACAATCGGCTGATCATCAATTAACAATACTCTAACGACAGTTTTTTCCTCTACGGTTGATAGCTGGTCGATTAGAGCCGATGTCCCTCGCATCGCACTATTCACTTCAGTGATTGCAGTATCGATGGGCAAATGAGAGGCCGTCATGAATCGATATGGTTCAAATTAGTTATCACTGTCTCATAGGTATGGATGTGCTGCTAGGGAACATGTACGGAAGATAGGCCAATTTGCGTAATTTACTTTGAAACATAAATGGTAGTTCAGCACATTGTCTTAAATAGATTGACAACCGTATTGGATTGATCTTAAAAAATAGCCCCAGTTAAACTATGGTGCCCACAAGATGAGCCGTAATCTGATCAAGGGCAAGGACTTGCTTGGCAGCTCCTTGCTCAATGGCGGCCTTCGGCATGCCAAACACGACGCAACTGGTTTTACTTTCGGCTATGGTGTGCCATTTAGCTGAGCATAGATGACCTAGACCCGATGCTCCATCTTTTCCCATCCCCGTCAGAAGAATGGCAATCCCAGGCTGTTGCCAATGGTCAGCCACGCTATGAAAAAATACATCCACAGATGGGCGGTGAGGATAATCCGCCGGTTCATGGATATACCGCAGGCTGTGATTGGGGCGCAGCAGCAAGTGCTGACTACCGCCTGCCAACAGGACCTTACCCGCGACTGGTCGATCGCCATTGCAGGCTTGAACCACCAGTAGCTTCGAGGATCGATTTAACCAACTGACCAGACCCGGTACAAATTGTTCATCAATGTGCTGAACAATGACAATGGCGGCGTTAAACTTGCTGGGAAGCTGGCTGAGAATGCTTTGTAATGCACCAGGTCCACCGGTAGATGCTCCAATCACAACAAGTTTTGGCTGTGCGATAGCCGATCTTTGCGGAAGGGAGACGTTAGATTGTTTCTGAACAGTGTTTGTGGCACCTGTTGTGTACTTGACCAGAATTGCCATTTTTTTGAGCAAGCGATCTACTGCCTGGGGGTTGTCTGTACCCAAGCGAGGGGTTTTGACAACATCTCGGGCTCCATACCCCATGGCTTCAAACACCATGGCTGAATGACTGGTGATGCTAGCTGTGACAATCAAAATGATACAGGGGGACTGCTGCATAATCTGACGGGTGGCCTCCACTCCGTTGAGATTAGGCATATGCATGTCCATCAGGAGTAGATCAGGACGTTGTAGAGTGCAATATTTAATGGCATCAGCCCCTGTTTGTGCTATCCACAAAAGCTCGTAGTCCCTTGTCGATAGAATGGCGCGGCGGAGGGCTTCAACTGCGATCGCACTATCGTTAGCAATAGCAATTTTGATCATTGAATCCCCAATTAAGTCCCAATCAGATCCGTTACAGCCGTTAGCAAACTATTGTCATGGAAGCTACTCTTGGTCAGATAATAGTCCGCCCCCGCCTGCAGTCCCGCTAGCTGATCTTCCTGACGATCTTTATAGGACACAATGATCACCGGTAGCTGGTTGAATTGAGGATGGTCCTTAATCTGCTTTACCAACTCAATCCCATTCATCCGAGGCATATCAATATCAGAAATAACCAGATCATACTGACCACTGCGTATCGTATTCCAACCTTCCATACCATTTACAGCTACATCAACCTGGTAACCAGAGTTTTGCAGGAGCTTACGCTCCATTTCTCGCACCGTGATCGAATCATCCACCACCAGGACACGTTTCTGTCTCTCAGGGGCAG
The DNA here is from genome assembly GCA_039191365.1 of Cyanobacteria bacterium P01_F01_bin.13. Taxonomy (GTDB): domain Bacteria; phylum Cyanobacteriota; class Cyanobacteriia; order Phormidesmidales; family Phormidesmidaceae; genus Leptothoe. Next base: position 10,717 of record JBCCXQ010000023.1, read on the forward strand.
TCATTGCAGTCTGATTAGTGATGAGCGATAGCTGCCCTCCTGACACCAGTTGCTCGATGGAGCAAACTAAATCGGCCACATCAATGACTAACAGGGGGGCCCCTTGGTCGGTCAGGGCTGCTGCACTAATGTCTTGTACTTTGCCCAAGCGCGGATCGAGGGGCCGTACAACTAAATCCCGTTCGCTCAAAAATTTATCAACAATGATGCCGTAGCGGTGAGTTTGGTTACTAAGAATCACCACTGGCAGTACATCAGAGGAATCCAAATCAGTTTCAGCTAAGCCCAGTACCTGGCTGGCACTGGCCAGACTAATATTCTCGTCATCAACCACGATATAGGGCCGATTTTCGCTGATGGCCACCTCTGAGCGGTTGACCATCAGTACCCGATCAATGCGATTGAGGCCAAAGGCGTAGGGTTCACCTGAAATCTCCACCAGCAAGGCTCGGATAACGGATAGAGTAAGCGGCAACTGAAAATGAAACTTAAGACCATGGCCGGGCTCTGACTCTGCCCGCAGTAACCCTCCCACCTCTTGCACCATCGTATGGGCAATATCCAACCCCACCCCCCGTCCAGCAATTTCAGTAACCTGCTTAGCGGTGGAGAAACCGGGCAAAAACAGAAAATCCATCAGTTCAGCATCACTCAGTTGAGCTGCCATGTCAGCCGTGGTCAGCTGCTTTTGCATTACGTTCTGTCGCAGGTCTTCTGGGTCAATACCACGTCCATCGTCACTGACGGTGATACAAAGCATGCCTGCACGATGTCTGGCTTCTAACCGAATTGTACCGGTCTCAGGTTTACCTAATTGTTTTCGCTGGTCTGGTAGCTCGATGCCGTGGGCGATGGCATTACGTAACATATGGGTCAACGGCGCTTCTAACTTTTCAAGAATATCTCGATCAACCGGTGTTTTCTGACCGCCTATCTCCAGGCAAACCTGCTTTCCTAGCTGCTTTGCCAAATCTCTTACCATTCTTGGAAACCCTTGTACTCCATCGGCAAATGGGCACATGTGGCTAGCAATAACTTCACGGTATAAGTTATCTGAAAGTTGAGAAAACCGTCTAGAAAATTGATCTAAGTCTTCTAACCGCTCACTTAAAAGCGCATAGCAATCTTGGGCTGTTTTTTGAGCTTCAGCCAAATGGTGTTGATCAGAACGTGAGAGATTGGACTCATGTCGTAATCCAGTAAGTACACGAGCCAGATCCTGTTGCTGATGCTTCAGATGCAACATGGCATCGGCAAACGGTTGAAACCAGTTAACCTCTACCAGGGATTCACCAGCCAGGGCCATGAGTCGATTGAGATTATCAACACTCACCCGTACGACTCGATGAGCATCACCGTTATTGGAATTTATCGGTTGGCTAGTCCCATGGGCAGAACGCTGAGCTGTTTTTTCCTTAGTGTTTGCTGCATCAGCATAGGTCGTATCGTTTGCTGTATCGTTGATTGCAGCATCAGTGCTCGTTGCTGCATTATTACTTGGCAAAATTGGCAGCGGCGATGTATGGTCAACGACAGGCGTATTCTGAGTTGGTAATAGAGCAGGTGATGTCGGTGGGTCAGCAACTGTTGATGTAATTGGTTGATTGACAGTAGAAGGATTTAGGAGAGCAGCAATTTTAGCAACTAACTGAGTGGTTACGTCTGTTTGTTGTTCTAGCCACTTGGGTAGATCAGCCTCTTGTAACTGTTTTAGCTGGTCATACCAATCCACTCCTTCTAATAACGTATCGATATTATGGGTACCGAGGCGGATTTTGCCAGATTGAGCGGCTACAAAGCAGTCCTCCATGACATGGGCCACATTGACAGCCAAATCTAACCCTACAATCCGCGCTGCACCTTTAATGGAATGGGCTGCCCTCATCAAGGCTTCTAACTTAGAAGCATCAACGTCGGAATTAGTCTCTGTCTGGGACTCCACTGCCAGTAAGGTGTCATTTAGCAGAGTAACCTGGGTTTCAACCTCCATGCGGAAAATATCAAGCATGGAGAAATCACTAAAATCCTGAGGCGTCATAGTGCTCCTTGTTTCAAGGCTTCAAACAAACACGCCTCATCTAAGTAGCTAACATTCTCTTGTTGCCAAGATACAATTGCCTGAGTAAAACGACCTAGCGGATTTCTGCCTAGTGAGGGGGCATTACGCAGACTATCGGACATACAACGATGTAATCCGTATAACTTATCGACTTCAAATGCCCAAACATCTCGGTTTTTTTCAACTACTAGCAGGTAAGAATTACGCTGAATATTGTTTGTAAAACGTTGATTGATTGTATGAGTTATATCAATACCCAGTAACTCATACAATGACACGCACAATAGTAATTGACCCTGCACATTCACAATTCCCTTTAGTAGTTTATTGCTGCGATGAGGTATGGAATGGACGGGTCTAGTAGGAAGGACTTGTTTGATCACGCGAGTCGGTAAAGCTAGCCATTCTTGACCTAAACGAAAGATATTGATTGACAAGGTATTTTGATCGCTAACCTGTCGTTGACCGCGTACCTGAGTCAATAATGTAGTCCATTCGCTGGCGTAGTCTTCTGGGATAGGACGTTCCAACAAGCCCCGACCAGCCTGGCGATACACCGGGCAATTTTGACAATGAACCACCGTCGATAGTCTGGGACAACTGTGATCCCCTGATACGCCAATTTGATTCCAACAGGTGTGTTGTTGCATAGGAGTAGTAAACGGGCTGCTAAATTTTCTCTTAAAGAAGCCGTTGTTGATTTGGAGGATGAGCCACGCGTAAATAGTTTACGCCGTTACCTTAAACCGTGAGATTTCATTCTGCAAAGACTGCACCACCTGGTTCAGTAATACAATCGATTGATTACTTTCTTGCATCGCATCAATGGTTTGTTGAGAAGTGTCGTTTAGCTGCTCCATCGCTGCCCGAATTTGCTGCGCTCCTTGAGACTGGGCTTCCATCCCCTGACTAACCGTATCAAATTGAGGTGTGAGCATTTGAATTTGTTCAATCACGGTCCCTACTTGTTGACTGATTGTCTGCACCTTTTGTACGCCGTGATCAATCTCCTGTTTGAATTTATCCATTTCCATTACTCCGGTGGAGACAGACGACTGCATATCTTGCACCATTGTCTCAATTTCCAGGGTGGCTACTGCTGTTTGATCCGCAAGGCGACGAATTTCACGGGCAACCACTGAAAATCCCGACCCATATTCCCCTGCTTTTTCGGCTTCGATGGCCGCATTTAATGACAATAGATTGGTTTGATCGGCCACCTTGGTAATGGTGGTCACGACAGTATTAATGCTGTTTGCTTTCTCGTTAATCAAACCTAACTTAGTGGCAATCCCATTGGTGGCTTGAGAAAGCTGACGAATTGTTGCCTCCATCTGCACCAGGCTTTGCCGACCATCACTGGCAATGCCTGCAGTACTATTAGCAACAGTGGACAGTTGATCCATACCTTCGGCAAGGTCCTCGGATGTGGCGGCAATTTCCTTGGCGGTTGCAGTAATTTGATTAGTGGCCGCAGCTTGCTCAGTCATGGTACTTTCCAGTTGACGACTAGATGCCGCAATCTGAGTTGCAGAACTGGTCACTTGAATGCCTGACTGACTGACCTGGGAAATTAGTCTGTTCAGGCTCTGGGTCATATCCTTAATGGATATCAGCACTCGACCAATGCCGTCTGAAGATGTGGATTCAATCTCCTGGGTGAGATCGCCTTGGGCAATACTTTCAGCCGCTGACACCGCTTTACTCAAGGAATATTGGATCACTTGGTTAGTAAGCCACAGAATCAACAAACAGACAGTAACTACTAACAACGTACTACCCCAGGTGACAGCAGTATCGATCATCTGAGCCTGCTTGGCAAATTTTTGTCGACTTTTCAGAATTTCTTCTTCTGCAGCTTCCATCTCTATTACAGCTGCTTTAACATCGGCAGCCAATTTCCGCCCCTGGGAAGAAACCACTCTTGCTCTGACAGTGTTTTCGTTTCCAGCCCTGGCCAATGCGACGGTTTCACCAAGATAGGTTAGTCTTTTCTCAGTCAGCTGTTTCAATTCGATTAGCCGCTGTTTCTGCGCTTCATCGTCCAACAGCCCTTCGACATGGCTGATATCGGTCTCAATTTTATTGATAGCGGAATTATAAGGTTCTAAAAAGACTTCCTTTTTAGTATACAGAAATCCTCTTTGGCCGCTTTCTGCTTCTACTAAGTCTTTCTCTATCTTTAGTAAGTCAGTTTGAATTTGATAGGCTAGTGTGACCTTTTCATTTGCGTCTGTTCTTCGATGGTGGCTCCACTGGGAAAAGAGATTACTCAGAAAGATCAATACACAAATCACACCAAATCCTAGTCCGAGGGTTTGGCCAATCGTAAGGGTAATCCTTTGTTTCGAAGAAGAGATCATCTGTGGAGGCACCTGGGCAAAAGTAAATGTAGTTTACTAGTCCATCTGTCAGGTTAGTTAGGACAATGGATATCCTTGAAAGCTTTAAATGACAAAAGCTAACCTGACTCACAATCAAGGAATGCATCCGTCAATTGCTATGGCTCACTACATATTAAAAATACCCGTTATTTTGGGTAAACATCCGTTTTTTTGGATAAAGCTACAGTTCCTGTTTTACTTAATTGCTCAATTTGTTTTGTCTACAGATAGTCAGCAATGGGTGAGCAGACCTTCTGTATTACTCATTCTTCTGGGTTAATCGTTGAATCCGCTGACGTAGCCGCTGTGCTGTTATATGGTCGGATCTTTGCTCACAGATTAGAAGACGATGGGTAAGGGCTTCAATACAATCAGGCTGTAGGTAAAGTACCCGGTGAAATGCGATATCGGCACGCTCATCACTCCCTTGGGCATGATAAATTTCGCCCAGAAGTAGGTAGGCCTCTGCACTCATAGGGTGGGTTTGGAGATAGGCATCGCACTGCTCTAACGCTATGGATAACTGACCACCATCGGCCAAGGCTCGAACCCTGGCCAATTCGTTCAATGGTGCCGCTGGTAGAGACTTGGAGGGCTGATTGGATTTATTTAAATGAGCAGTATTCTGTAATGGTTGAATCGGTTTGCTCTTTAGAGATGTCGTTCCTAGAGGAGATGATGCTAATGGGTTTGGCATTTTGTTAGGCCATTGGGACAGCTTACGATAGACAAACGCCTGGGGAACGCAAAGAGATGTAAACTGCCGTTGATCGATGTGACTAGTTTCTGCGTAGCCTATGAATAGTAGGCCATTTGGAACAAGTAGGCGATACAAGTTATACAGGGCACGCTCACGGGCATGTTGGTGAAAGTAGATTAGTAGGTTGCGGCAAAAGATAATGTCATAGGAGCTGGAATTGGTCAAACAAATCGCATCTGCTAGATTGCCTGGATGAAATTTGACGTGAGATCGCACCCGATTTTTAATCCGATAAGAGTCTTGCCCCGTCGGGGTGAAGTACTTGTTAAGGTGATTTTGGGGTGAAAAGACTGCCGTATTTCGAAAGGAATAACGGTTATAAATTCCTTGACGGGCAGTTGCTAACGCCGTCTGGCTAATATCCACCCCATCCACCTGAAACTGAGTGTGGGACAAACCTGCCTCTAGCAGTGTCATTGCTATGGAATAGGGTTCCTCTCCACTGGAGCAAGGCAAACTCAACACCCGTAAGGATTTATTTCTGGCGCTTGTCTTTTGTAAGTTCAGAACATATTGTGCAAGATACTCGAACGATTCAGGGTTGCGAAAGAAATTTGTTTCAGGTACAACCACGGCCTCTACCAGGTTGTCTAACGCTGACTTCGAGGCTTTCAATTGGCTTAGATAAGCCGTGTCATTCTCTAGTTCCGAGAGTTTAATGGCTTGAGTAATTGCCCTGTCTACAGCCGTATTTCCGATGGAATCAATATCTAGACCAATCCGCTGACTTAGTAGCCCGATGATCTCTTGCCGAGGTGTTGAAAAATTGGGCGTTGCTGATCCGAACTGTGGTTTCATCTGAAATATGCTGTTATGTGGCATGTTGTACAGATCGGCTTACCGTCTAAATCAGCAACGGCAAATTCCTAGCTGAGGATGGATGATTCGGCTGTGGCATTGCCAGTTTTAATCGGCTTTAAAGTTTGACTGTAGACAGCCTTAGTTAGTAGCTGATCGATGCGCAAACACTGAATCACTTCGTCTCCATAAAGCAGTTTTTCTCCTAAATAGGCAGCTTGAGATATCGTCACACTATCCTGGACAGGCATGGTTTGATCGCATCCTAGGGTATCGGTAACTTGCTCAACCATTAACCCCAGAAGCTGCTTAGTATCGCCTACTTGATCCAGATTGACTAAGACAATGCGCGTGCTCAAAACAGGTCGACACCCTATTCCTCCTAAGAGTTTACTGAGGTCAAGAACGGGTACAATTTGCCCTTGGTAATTGAATTGTCCAGCGATATTGGGTGGGGGTTGATGGATTTTGCTGAGGTTTATTCTGGGAATAACCTCCACAACTGATGTCGCTTTTATGGCATATGGCTCTTTGCCAACGCGAAATAGTAACAATAAACCAGCCATAGCTCACTACATAGAGGCACAGGATTTAGTACTAACTAATGATACCCAGGCTTGCATAAACGGATTAAACGTTAATAGCGGTTGAATTATGTCAGAGGACGCTAAAAATTGAGCTTTAAGTATGCCTGAACAAACTAGAAGCTCACTGATTTAGGTCAGTTCCCACTGTATCTAAAGATTGAGGTGGGTATCTTAACTGTAGAAGACTAGCTATCAAAGTATCGTACAGAAGGTATGCTCAAAGCAGTAGTTGGCCATAGCAACGACCCAGATACGGCTTTTGCGATCGCAGAAGTATTAGAGCAATGTCTGACTGCGTTAGCCGACCTCAAACCTCAGGCAGGAATTTTACTAGCCGCTCTAGATTTTGACCATGTCGAAATCCTCAAGCACATTAACCAAACGTTTCCAGGCATTCAGCTTATTGGTGGAACCACGGATGGTGAAATTTCGTCAGTCCTGGAATTCCAACAAGACTCTCTAGTCTTAATGTTATTGTGCTCGGACGAAATAGAATTTCATGCAGCTGTAGGGCGTCAAGTCTCCTCAAATCCTATTGCCATTGCTCAGAAAACTGTTCAAACAGCCCAAGCACAGACCCAACATACAACTGCTTTATGCATTACTACCCCTGAAAGCTTAACCACCAGCGGACTTTTAATCCTGGAAGGATTAAAACAAGCCTTGGGCGAAAATGTTCCTATTGTCGGCGGTACTACCTGTGACCAATGGCAATTTCGGCAAACCTATCAATTTTTTGGGACCGAAGTATTAAGCGATGCCCTGCCTATTCTCCTCCTATCAGGACCGGTACTTTGGGGGCATGGTGTATCAACTGGCTGGACCCCAGTGGGCAAAAAAGGCAAAGTCACTAAGGTCGATGGCAATATTCTCCATGAAGTTGACGGGCAACCAACATTGGAGTTTTATCGGGATTATTTAGGTGATATTCGCCCATCTCCTGCCTATCGACTCGCTGTATTTGAACCGGATCACGAAAGCTGGTACATGAGAGCTTCTAACGGCTCCTACAACCCAGAGTCTGGGAGTCTTACCTTTTTTGCCGATATTCCACCCCAGTCGGAGGTTCAAGTGGTCCGCTCCAACCGTGATGAAATGGTGACATCAGCCAGTGAATCTATGCAGCAGGCTCTTGAGCATTATCCGGGAACACAGCCTACCATCGCGTTATTCTTCTCTTGTACCGGACGTATGCGTGTGTTGGGTACCCGAACTAAAGAAGAGTATCAAGTTTTGGGAACGCAAATACCTGCAGAAATGATTTGTGCAGGGTTTTATACCTATGGGGAAATCGCTCCTTCCCGCCCTAATGGCACAACCCAATTTCACAATGAAACCTTTGTAACATTACTGTTGGGGATGGAATAGTCTCACTATGGATAATGTGTTCTCTGAAAGACTACAACAACGCATCAAGGAATTAGAAAAACGCAATCGGCTATTACAGAAAAAATTGGAGCGTTCGGAATCCAATCGGGTAGAGTTAGAAAATTCCTATGAAGCTCAGTCAAAGTTAGTAAGCCAGGTTATTCAGGGGCTAGAAAAATCTAGAACTGAGGCCGAAGAGCGTAGTCAGGAGCTACAGGAAGCGTTCAATAACCTGAAAATAATGCAGACAAAATTAGTGCAATCAGAGAAGATGTCTGCTCTGGGTATGTTGGTAGCAGGGATTGCCCACGAAATTAATAACCCCATTAGCTTTATTCACGGCAATATCGAACATGCCTACACCTATGTGCATAATCTGGTCGATTTACTCAGCCTCTACCAGGAGACCTATTCCGAGCCGGATAGTAAAATTACAGCCTTGAGTGAAGAGTTAGAGTTAGAGTTTATCGTTGAAGACGTATTCAAAATCTTGAACTCCATGCAAGTCGGCAGTGAACGCATCCGCAAGATCGTTTCCGGCCTACGCACATTCTCAAGGCTCGATGAAGCCGACTATAAGGAAGCGGATTTACATGATGGATTAGACAGCACTTTAATGCTCCTGCAACATCGTTTAAAGGCCTACGGTCATCGTCCCAGCATTAGTGTGAATAAAAATTATGGACAGTTGCCCAAAATCGCGTGTTTTTCAGGACAGCTGAACCAGGTGTTTATGAATATCTTAGTCAATGCCATTGATGCCATTGAAGACCTTTATGAGAAACAATCCCAACATCAAGAGAAGATAGATACTGGTCTGATCACAATTAGCACCGCTATGGTCAATTCGAAATGGGTAAAAGTGGGGATCGCAGACAATGGTTTGGGTATGCCTGAAGAGATTCGCCAAAAGATATTTAATCCATTTTTTACAACAAAGTCTATTGGCCAGGGAACCGGCATGGGGCTGTCAATCAGCTATCAGATTATTGTCGAAAACCATGGCGGGACATTAGACTGCAGTTCCACCTTTGAACAGGGCACCAAGTTTGTTATCAATATTCCGGTTAAACAGTATCAGTGGCGCGATCTCAATTATAAACACGTCACCTTCGCAACAAATGGAAAGTGAGGGAACTGACAAAAATAAGACCCCAGGTAAGGTCGGGCCGTGGATAGGTGGTATATCATGACCAATCTGCTCAAAAAATTAATTAAAAACGTCAAGAATAGACGTAACAGGACTAAGCAACAGACTTAAAAATCTTGCAATACCACTGACGTTACCTCGATTGGACTGCTCAACCACAATCAGGTCACCATCCAATACAGGTGCTGAAGCTTCGCCAAAGCTAAATGTTTGCTGTTCTAGATTGCCATTGTCAGACATCCGAAATAAAGCAATAGAATCATCGCGAGCATCTTCTGTTAATCCTCCCGCCGCCGCGACTGCAGCACTGACTCCAGCTTGAGGATCAACTTCAGTTCTGCCTGGGCTGTTTACTTCTCCGACCACCTGTACCGTAATCGTAGTTGGAGCAACGGTTGAAGCTAACAGCATCTGTTGATCAACATTACTAACCTGAGCTGTGGGAACAATCACTTCATCCCCATCATAAACGCGAAGATCGGCTGCCAAACTCCCTGTCTGAATAACTTGCCACAGATCAACAGTGATTTCGGTTTTAGTATCCCCCAACAAGGATCCAGCGTTATCCCCATCAGGAATCACCCGTCGAATAGTAACGTTTCGCAAATCTGCATTGGCAGTAATGCCCCCTGCCAGACTCAGCACACCGCTTACTGTAGCAGGAATTGTCTCATCACTGCCAGGAACAAATACTCGTGGTCCCGGTTGTAAAACTTCTCCCGTGACACTAATGCGAAGCGGCGCTTGATTCAAAATAGCCAGGCCAACTTGGGGACGCCGCACATAGGGACGTAAGGCCTCGGTAATTTGGACAGTTGCTTGGGCCAGGGTGAGACCGCTCACACTAATGGCCCCAGCTAAGGGAAGCTGCAAGGTGCCATCATCCATTACCAGCTGTTCACCAGAGAATTCAGGGAACCCTACTACGGTTAACCGCAAACGATCACCGGGTTTAAGAGGGTTGGCAACCCGTTCATTAAATTTGCCCTCGACGGTTTGGGCCTGGACGGGTAAAACCGCGAAGTTTAGACTTGCAGCAATGGTCAACGCAACAGCGCAAAGAGAAAAATAACGTTTCATAAATCAGCCTCGAAAATGCTTGTCTTAAAAAGAATAGGGATAGTTCTTAAATGCTTAATAAACTGAGCGATACAGGCGCTCAAATCCCTAATTTTGATTTCGAGATGCATAGGGTTGATTGGCGGGTCTGGTGGCATTGCCTACAGTGCGCAATGCTTTCCATGGGAGCAGCTGATATTCAGCAGCGGCATACGAATTGTCTTCATCCCAAGGAGTCTGGGTCTCGTTGAGGACAGCGCCCAAAATAGACGTACCCCGTTGTTGAAACCGCTCTATGATCTGACGCATTTTTTCCCGAGGCATAAAGTTTGGCCGCACCACCATTAATAGCCCATCGGTATATTGACTAAATGTGGCCGCATCGGAAGCCAGAGTTACCGGCGAAGCCTCAATAATAATCCAGTCGTAAAGCGAAGCAGCTTCATCCAATAGCATTCTCATGGATGCCTTCTCTGGCAGAATCGAAGGCCGTTCATGAAAAAGACCGTGGGTCAATACAGAGAGATTTTCGATACTGGTGGGTTGAATTGACTCTGTCAAAAGGTTGTTTCCACTAACCACATCTGACAAACCGGGATATGCCGGGATATCAAAAAAATCATGCTGCAGAGGCTGACTAAAGTTGGCATCAATGAGCAAGGTTTTTCTTGATAGCATGGCCTGCACCGCTGCTAAGTGGGCGACCACTGCAGATTTTCCTTCCCCCATAAAGGGACTGCTGACAACAATAATTTTGGCCTTCGACTGTCTCGAAAACTGAGAGCTTTCATCCCACTGGAACTCTATGTTAGCGCTACTGCCACCATACCCATTTGGGGTTTCCTTAGCAGTCAACGACTCCAATACCTGCAGAAGTGAGTGATATGGCTCAATCAGCATGGGATTATCTAAAAATCGCTCTAGATATTCGGTAACGGAACTTCCAGGCTGACATTCTGACACCAACGTACCTGGTGGCAGTTTTGGCAAAGTTCCCAAGATAGGAAGCTGTAAAATTGTTTTTGCCTCATCCGCATCCCGCAGAGTGTTATCCATTGCCTCCAGCAGCAACACCACACCACTGGCAAAAATAAGTCCGGTGACGATGGCAATCACTAGTACAGCTGGTGGGCTGGGGGCAGCGGCTTCAATGGGGATTTCAGCGTTACCCAAAACTCGAATATTATTAATGAGCTGGGCTTCGGCAATTCGGGCCTCTTCTAATTTGCTCAGCAGCAGTCTTAGAGCTTCTTCTGCTTCTTGTCGCTCCCGGCTCAATGTCGCCAACGGTTGTTGTAAGCGGGGAATCTCAGCCAGTCGAGACTCTAGCTGATCGCGATCGCGTTGAACGGCAGAAAGTCTCTGTTGCAATGCTTGGTTTTCGATTTCTCCAGTAATAAATTGGGCAATCAGGTCCTGACTCAACTCATTTGAAGCAGGACCACCACTGAGGCCAGTCTGGGAGTCTAAGGGGGCTGATGGTGAGACCTTCTCAGCATAGAGTTGAGTCAGCGAATCTCGTTGGTCTAAGAGAGCCAGTAGCTCCGGGTGCTGATCGCCTAAGCGCGAGCGGCCTTCAATAATTGCCGCCTCCAAGGCTGTAAGACGACTGCGCAAGTCATTGAGTTCTCGATCTTGACCGATGCGAATCGCTTCATAAGCATTGTTGAGTTGCTCAACTCCAGTTACCTGCTGTAATAGATCGATTCTTTCCGTGGATTCTCGAAGCTGAGCATACAGGATGCGTTCTTCATTCTCAACGCTGGTTAAACTATCAATCAAATTACTTGTCTGCTCTTGCAGTGAGACGATGCCATTTTCCTGGCGATAAATATTCTCGGCAGCTTCAGCTTGCTTAAGTCTAGCCTGCTGTTCAGGAATACTAGCTTCTAAAAACTCACGAACTGTGGAAGCTTTTGCCCGAATCACTTCGATATTGTCTTCAACAGCACTTTCCACAACTGCATCCAGAATTTTTGCAGTTAACTCTGGCTCTGTATATTGAAGTGTCAACTCCAGAATATTGGTAGCCGGAATAATCCTAACGTCCAGCCCGCTGCCAATTTCCCTGGGCGAAGGTGTACCCATTTCTTCTAACTGTTCTTCCCCTGGAAAAACCTTTAGCAATGCCTTTCTGAGCACATGCTCAGACATAATTAGCTCTGCTTGAGTCGCAAGGGGGCTTACCGCTGAGTTGCTCTCTAGATCGTTAAGGGCGCGTCCTAAATCAGAGACACTGACCTCCTTAGGATCAACCATTAACCTTGTGGATGACTCATATACAGGTGGAGTCACCATCAGATAAATTATCGAACCACCGATAACGGAGGCGAAGGTTGACAGAGCAACCAAATAATGCCGCCTTAGCGCTGAGGTTAAGGATCTTAGCAGGGGAGTTTTATCCATAAACTATTTAAAGTGGGATCTATCCCTGATATGTCTAATAGGTATCTTAGAAAAGTTCTATATGTGACTAATTTACACTAAGAGTGTAAGCAGGGCTGTTCATTACTTTGCATTCCCAGACCTGTATGTCCTGTTCTCAATTAGAATCGATCATCAGTGACAGAAGGAAAAAGTTGGCAAGGCCGCTCGGAAATTTCACAAAGCCGCTCAGAAATTTTACTGAGTTTTAATACTAAGTATGCAGCTCTGTACAGGTCAAACCGTTTGTCAGAGATGGCAAAAATGGCAGAAATTAAATTCCTTTAGTTTGTTGTGATGTAGAAATCTGAAGATAGGTACGGATAATTTGTTGTCAGTTGTACCTAAGATTATTTATAGCTGCTCCTGTAGCAATTGTTGCTGTTCTCATCACATGGATGGCTGATGTGACTGACGGCGGTGCATTAACATTGTGAACTATGGGTGCCAGGCTATAAATCTCACGGATTGCCCACTATTCAAGGGCAAAGTCTGGTTCAGCATCGATGGACACTCGATTCCATTCTGGGGTAGGCATATTCTGGGTAGCTTGGCGCAGGGCACCCTCCCAGTATTTACGAATTTTAGCCAGGTAGGGATCGCTGGACTGTAGCTGTACCCGATGACGGATTTCAAAGCTGTTGGCTTCGTAGAGCACCATGTTGATAGGGGGACCCACCGAAATATTAGAGCGCATCGTAGAGTCGATGGATAGGAGGGCACATTTTGCGATCGCATCTAACGACGACTCATAGGTCAATGTCCGATCCAAAATCGGTTTACCATACTTAGTCTCTCCAATCTGTAAAAATGGCGTTTCTGGCGTTGCCCGAATGCAATTGCCCTGGCTGTAGATCAAATACACCTCTGGCGGTTCACCTGGTAGCTGGCCCCCCACCAAAAAGTTGCACTGAAACTTAATGCCATCCTGGTCCAGCCAGGTGCGATCTTCGTCCTGAATCTTACGAATTTCATAGCCAATGTAACGGGCCACCTCATACATGGTCGAGATGGTGTGAAGCGAATCCTTAGCACCGGTTTTAATATCCTGACCGAGCTGGTGTACCACCGCCTGGGTCACCGACAAATTCCCCGATGTACAGGCTACGATTACCCGGTCTCCAGGAATCGAGAAGTCAAACAGCTTCTGATAGGACGAAATGTAATCTACCCCCGCATTGGTGCGAGAATCGGCAGCCAGGACTAGCCCCTCTTTGACCGATATTCCTAAACAATAGGTCAATGGTGTAGACTCCTCTTTCATCTAGCAGCTGTGCTTAATACAGGCAGGCAAGCCTCAAGCATTTTGTAAAATTTGATACATTATCAACATATCATGACCAACATAATGCGTCTGCCTGGAATCACAGCCACTGTTCCCGACTACAGGGAGGCCTGTTGTTGAATCAGCCGTTGTACCTTGATAACAGCCTGGTTATACTCGGGTCCCCGGTGCTGGGGCGTTGTATCAAAGGCGCGCTGTTCATCTTCCATCATTAGCACATCCTGCTCCACCAAACCGGTCAACAAGCCCTGAGCTGCATTGAACAACCGATTTTTCACAAAGCGACGAAAGCGAATGGGGAGTTTGTGCAGTCGGTGAAATGCTCCGAGGGAAACAAAGTGAACTAAATAGGCTCGGGTGTGGATTTCACTAACGGGGCAGAACAGACAGTTAATCTTAAAATCATGTCCTAATACGGACTGCCAGTGGGGATAGACATAGCTAACATCCAGGTTGGTGGGGCGTAGCTTACGCATCGCCGGGATAAACAACTGACCGACGGAGTAAATCTTGTCAATTTTGTAATAACTCTCGGCATCGTAATGGGCATCGACTCGGGTGGGGCTAGTTTCAATGTCCCGCAGGACTGGATTGGCCCAGGCTTGGAGATCATCATGCAGTCGACCGTGGTACATATCCATCAGGTTCTCAATCAAAAATGAGAAGTGGGCCTGGGTATCGATCACCGTGTAGGACGCAATGTAGTTAAGATGATCCCATTCGGGCAATCCCAGTAAGGGAGTCTTTTCCGCCTGGTGGGGCTCTCCTGGAAACAGCCAGATAAAGCCATCCTGTTCCCGCACAGGATAGGTGCGCAGACGACAGTTGGGTAACTTTTGGTTAGCGCTGAGATAGGGGATATCTATACAGGCCCCGGACTTGTTAAACTGCCAGCCGTGGTAGATACATTCCAATCGATCGCCTTGCACTTGACCATGACTGAGGCGTACCTGACGGTGAGGGCAGCGGTCTTCAAGGGCATGGACGGTATGGTGGCTGTCTCGATACAGTACAATCTGCTGATGCCATAGGACTATTCCCAAGGGTTTATCGGTAAGCTCACCACTCTGAGCGACGACGTACCAGTGGTTGGGATTAATGGGAGCGCGGCGGATGGCCTCAAGTGAGGTTAACGATCTATGTGTCGGGGATGAAACGGATGGAATCGTTGAAATATCCATGGAGGCATCAAGACTCAGACTAACCAAACTACACCCTAACGCGCCAATGCCAGAAGAGAAACAATAAAATGAACAAAGTTAAGAGTATCTACTCACATATTGCCGACGGCTACGGTTTCAATGTCAGGGGGTAAATTGATGCTTAAATCAGTCCTGGCAATGGGCACAGTGGCTCTCATTAGCTGCCAATCTCCTGTGTCTACATCGGTTCGAGAACCTGTTGACACGTCTAACCTGTCTGAAACAGCAGCGGCAACGCCTCTTTGGGAAAGTGATTTAAGTCAGTCGGATTGGATCAACGGTTGGGAGCCTCGGAATGATAAGTCTTGGGGGTTTGATAATTTCGAGTTGCTTTCTATTGCCGATGGTCCATTTAATCACATACTTAGGGTTCACTATCCAGCAGGTACCGCCAGTCCCTCCGTCTCACGTCAGACGGATTCTCCTTTAGGGGGTGCCCAGTTTTATGGCGATCTGTTTCTATCAACCCAAACCCAGCTGCGGCTAAGCTACTATGTCCGGTTCGCGGATGAGTTTGACTTTGTGAAAGGGGGAAAACTACCTGGTTTATTTGGGGGTATGGGGGCCAGCGGCGGCCAAATTCCGAATGGAGCTGATGGTTTTTCAGCGCGGCTTATGTGGCGACAAAATGGTCAGGGCGAAGTCTATGCCTACTTGCCAACGAGTGAAGCATACGGCACCTCTATCGGACGGGGGACATGGCAGTTTCAGCCAGGTATCTGGTACAAACTAGAGCAGGAAATTAAACTCAATACCCCTGCTCAAGCCGATGGTGAAATTCGTATCTGGGTCAATGACAACTTGGTACTTGAGCAGCAAGCGCTAGTCTTTCGCACCGTCAGTTCATTGCAAATTGATGGAATCTTTTTCTCCACCTTTTTTGGCGGTGGCGATCCGTCCTGGGCAACCCCCCAGGATACTTACATTGATTTTGCAAATTTCTCAGTATCGTCAGGGAATTGAATCGGACGCCCTTGCACGGACACATGCTCGACTTTGATATTCTCCGTTTGATCTAGCGTTAGGGGGGCTCGCAGACCGGATGCGATCGCAAGATTACGCAAAGAACTATCTATCACCTGATGCATCTTAATCCCATCTACCCGGGCGATCGCTGCCGTGTCAACAGGCTCCAGGGTAAATCCGGTAAAGTGGATTTGCGCTAATGTATCTGAGCGCTTGGGTTGAACCTGTAAAACAGCATTGGCTGTAGAGCGATCAAAGCGAGCCGCCAGCACGGTGCGCCCTGGACCTTGTCCCTTAAGAGTCAGATTTCCTCGGGTAATGGTCAAAGGCTCTAGCAAATCCAGTTCACCAATGGGCAGACGCAATTCTACCGGTTGGTCACCAGATAAATTGTCAATCAGAGTTTGCAGTGCCTGACTGTCATCTTGACCATCATTGGGCCAGATGCCGTGATCCATCACCTCAACAACCTGATAAGGGACATCAAATCTTGCCGCCTGGTGACTGAGCCGCAGCCCAGCAATATCCCAAGCCGGATTTAGATTACCTGTGAGCCAGCACAGACACACCCCAAAGGCAAATAGCTGCACGTAAAGCAGTAGCCGCGATGTTCCCAGTTTTACCGTACGCTCCAGTCCCTCGCCATGGGCTGAAATACTTTGAGAGCCGCGATTTGTCCACTTTTGTTGAGCAAGATTCATCTGGGTCCAAATTTTAACCAGCGATCCACCCCATTGAGATAACAATAACAATGGAAAATGGATGGGCTTTAATATCGTACTGCGTCCCCAAAAGGTGAGCATTAACATTAGTGAACGGCTAGCAAAGACCCAGAAAACAACCACAGCCGCTGCTTTCCAATATCCCTGCAACAACGACACCACTAAAAAACCAGGAGTAATCAAACAGGTCCAAAAACTAATGCGCTGGTCACACAGACTGTACCAGGTAAACCAGCCGGTTGTGCGGGGACCTAAGCTAATGGCTCTACCATTGTTACGCAGCATATTGCCATACCAGCGACGCATATTGCTATAAGCACGCTCGATCACTGAGCCTGAAAGCGTTTCAATTGAATTAACGATGGCATCTGGTACATAGAACATGTCATATCTATGTCGCAACAACCAGTACCAGGTACTTTTGTCATCTCCAGATAAAAACTTAAACCGTCCCCATAGCCAATCGTTGAGATAATCCTGCTCTAATTGTGCTGCAAAGGATGGTTGCAACGCGGCTTCAGCCCGAAATAGAGAAAAGCGCCCAGTCAAGCACATCACTTTATGGGAAAGCGAATCAGAACACATTTGTATATGGCGCTGTGCAAACCGCAAATGAAACCATTCAGAAAAGAAATAGGAGCCTTTAACGACTGGTAGCTCATCTGTTGTTAGGGCACCCATTTTGGGAAACAATTGGAAAAACGGCAGGCAGCGTCGCAACGTACCTGGCAACAATTCCGAGTCTCCATCCATCAGGGCAATTATCGTATCAGCAGGCAAGTCCAGCTGGGATAAATACCGCAGACTATCGGCCATGGCCTTTCGCTTACCCTCTTTCTGGGTCATTTGGATCAGGCGAATCCACTTTAGACTCGGATCTTCTTGTTCAAGAATTTCACGAATTGCTGCATTCTCATCATCGCTGCTGCTATTAACCAACACAGTGGTGGGCTGAGCCAGGGTTTTAGCCTCTCTGACAATTGCCTTAAAAACTCGCTCCGTAATCCACAGCTGTTCTTTGTAAGTGGGTACCAAAAAACACATATGGGGAAGGTCGTTGACTGGTACGACATCCGCTCGCCGACGCCAGCGTGGAAAGACCCAATTTAGGTAGTAGCGGGCTCTCAACATTCGCAACAAAAACCAGGACCAACGCCATAACCCAACTGCCCCTAGACCGATCAGACCAAATACATTCCAAATGGCAAGATGACCGGGATTTTGTAATAGATATAAACCGCCTAACCCACAAGTAAATAAGGTTAGAAACGTAACTGTACTGATATAAGCGTCTATGGAACGCTGATGATTTGATGATGGGGCCATGGCTGATGCTCTGAAAAGCAGGTGCAAAAAAAGGAAAAAAGATGTTGAATGTCTGATCTCAACGCATTCAAAAACTAGGCAGTCTACTTAGGAATGTCATGGAGTTTGCCTGGGTACCAAAGGTAAGTTTGGCAGATTCACCCACACCACAGAATCTGTAGGCTTGTTTTTGTAGGTCTGTAGGTGGCATGGTGACGCGCACGCGAGCAAGGGACTGACCTGATAAATTGGCCGGTACTGCAGGCAATAGGGCTTCAGAACGTACTTTAGTAATCTCACCTGCAGTAACAGCTGTTACAAAATCTACATGGCCTACAATGGTTTCAGATTGACCCTGATGTTGAATGCGCACAGGCTGGCTGACATCAATACGATTTGCCTGTTCAACACTGACTAAAGCCTCTACCCAAAGTTCGTTGCAGTCCAGCAAAGACAACAGTGCAGCAGGTCGATTCACCTGTTCTCCTGCATCATGATTGGTCGCGTAGACAATCCCTTCAAACGGAGCCACCAATGGAATCAGAGAGGATGCGGGGGCGTCAGTAGAAACGTTGTCGATAGAGACTTGAGCAGACTGCGGCTGTTGCTGTAATGCTAGAAGTTCGATGTGACTATTCTGACGCTGAATATCCTCCATCAACCGTCGTCTCTGGGACTGTAAGTCTTCAATATTAGATTGAATAGGAACTTGCTGGGCCAAAGCATCAGCGTTTATGTTGGCAATATTTTTCTTTGACTGGGCCTGCTGCACGGCAGCCTGACTAGAAAGCCAAGCCGCTTTCAACTCATCTACGTCTTGTTGAGAAACGGCCCCCTTCTCCAGCAACATATTAAATCGTTCGTACTTGTTGCGCGCAGCTGTTTCTTCTGAAATAGCTGCTGCCACTGCTGCATCAGAATAGTCAACTGTTTCAGATGCGACATCCAGGGTTGCTGTCTGCAGTGCTTGTTCTTGTCGATTTAGCTCTTGTAGCTGTTGATTCAACAACTGAAGCGTTTCCTGAGCAGATGCCAAACGAACTTCTACTGTCTGGGCATTCAGCTGCTGTTGGGAAGACGCTACTGCGGTTGACACATCGTAGTCTTGAGCTGGTTGTGAAAGGGGCGTTAACTGAGCTAAAACTTGCCCAGCTTTGACCCGTACCCCTGGTCGGGCATAAAAATTTTGGATTTTACTATCCACAGGGGCCTGGACACGCACAGCACGACCATTGACCAAACCACCATCAACAGTCAGATGCGTAAAACGATATGAAATTGAAGCTAATCCAATGCTTGTCGCTAAAGCGCCTAAAGCTAGATAAGCTAAACCAACTATGCCGCGACGCCACAGGGGAAATCTTTCGTTTGGAAGAGATAGACCGTAATCAGATGAAACGGTAGAGAACACATTGGACTTTGAAGTCCTAGATACGGAGTCAACCATGAACCTTGACTATGTTGTATTACTTTTCTGAGTAAGTAAGCTTTAATACGTACACCCAACAAGATTTTCACATGGGTTTTTGAGTTTTTATTCAGCCATACCGCGTACCTTCATGGAACACTCTTAAAGAACAACTTTTAGGTGGTTCGGCATTTCTACTTAAATTACGGATATTTTTTTTGATGACCCAGCGAGATGTATAAAACATCCACCAAGGTGCCTAAACCCTTTGGTTTGAAAGGATAAAATTCACCATTGAGGGCTCCATCCTTTAATGGAAATATCTATTCAAGGTATAAAAAAATACTCCGGTTCCAGACTGGAGATCCGTCCGGAAAATGTTCCTTGGATTCACGGAATCTTTATTAAAGAGATTTTCTAAGTAAATATACGGGTAGAATAGATTTCTCTCAGTCCTGCTAAGATTACATCTGATTCAGGCTATTTACCTAGGGTGAAAGGCTGTCTTGTTATCTCATCAGAGAAAAGGCATCAGATGGAATAGTCCAGATTCTAGATTGGCACAATGCCTGCAGTAGAAAGCTTTCGATAACGGATAAGTCAGCAAACATTGACATTTTTTTGATATGGCTACGTTCTGCTAAAGAGCAAACTATTAATAAATTCCGAAGATAAATGCTGAAAAAACGTTCCATGGAACGTCTGTACATTCAAAGGTTGGAATTTAATTGATTTTGTTTCCTAATGTCTTATTCGTAAAAAATCTCTTCTGTAGAGTTAAATGTCTTCTTGGAATTCTCTGAGCATGACTGTTCTCTGCAGACGCATAAAATTTGTTTTCTTTTACGAAGCCTGCCAGTCTCTAGCGATTAAGGGGCTGTTAAAAAATGACTTTATGTTTTGAGATTGAAAACCCTATGGAATCGAACCTTTAGTAGATAAAACCATGAGCTTAATTTTTAACGAGCCCTAAATCTTGAAGACTCCTTCTGGATTAACTGACATTAAGGGCCGACGGGCAGTGCCTTCTCTATGCAAAATCTCATTAGCTGCCAGCAAACCACTGCTGATGGCCCGTTCCATCAAACCACAGGGAAAGGGCATTTTTACCCAGTCTCCGGCAAACATGAGATTTGGCACAGCGGTGGCACTACTGGGTCGATTGGGGTAACTGCCTGGAGGAAAGCCTGCAAAGTTCTTTTGGTTAACTAATTCCTGATGCAAAATTGTAGCTCCCTCAAGTTCAGGGACAATCTCCCAAAGCTCTCGTTTGAAGGTTTCTAAAAGGGCCTGCTGAGTGGGAAACTGCTTTTCTTTATAACAATAGGCATGGAGTTCTACGACACTACCGCCAGTCTTTTCAGCCCATTTAGTATAATCTCCCTGAACCTTGTGGTAAAGAGTAATGCTATCGGTGAGATCGTATCCGGAGAGAGAGGTAAACCAGCTTTGTTCCCATTTGAAATCACGATCAAGCCAGAAGCGTCCGACAGCAAAGGGATCGGCCACCTGGAGTTCATTGACCTGAGCTATGACTACAGGGTGGGACTCTCCATGGGAAAGGGCAAAGAGATTTTTGATGCCGGGAATGTCGGCAGCAAAAACAAAATAATCGGCCTCCAGGCTATCGGCCAGACCATCAGACTTTTTAGCTGGATTGGCAGCCATTAGCTGAATTCGGTCTGGTTCCCGTTTAAGTACCTTGAACTGGGCCAGATTATCTTGGGCAGGACCGCTGACTACCTTGCCCTGGGCATTGTAGGCGGCACCGTGACAGGGGCAGATAAAGCCGTCACCGTTGATAACGACCTCTTTATTAACGCTGCATCCCTGGTGGGTGCAGGTAAGGGAAATGGCATTGTCTCCGTTGGCATCGACCACATAGAGGCGATCACCGGCACCATAATAGTCGGTGGTTGCGGTACTGAGCAGGGGGTTGCGATCGCACCAAAAGGGCACCGGATTCGCCGCAATATTGCCTTTGTGATAGTCGACGCTGGCAATTTTGCCAGCGTGCCAATTAATCTGACTCACGGTTACCCCAGTGAGAATGCGACCGCCACTGGCCTCAATCGCGTTGCTGAGGGGGTCCACTAAACAGCGACCCATGTCCTCACAGGTGCCATTAAAGGCCAGCCCTTCTGGATTGCCAAAAAAGTAAAAATGGAAAAACTGCATCAGCTCTCCTGCGCTGAGCACATCGGGGGCATTGAGACTCGATTTGGCAAAGGGTAAAAAGTATAGATCATAGAGCCCCTTAGGAAACTGTCCTTGCCCCCATTCCTTCACCGAAAGACGATCGAGCCGTTCATAGGTTTGGGGAATCCGGAAGCTAGTAATCTCTCGAAATACTTCCAAATGCTTTACCTTAGTGAGGTTAATTCCCCAGCTAAGACGGTTCTCGGAGGAGACTGCCAGGTCCACAATATTCCAGGGAAACGCGGCATTGCTAGGATAAAAGGCCTCCGGCTCATAGCCGTTTTTATAGAGAACGGCATAGAAATTGAGGGACTGAAAGTTATCCTGGGCCTTGAGCTCATCCACCAGGCTAAACAGGTTATAGTACTGGGGAAAAAATCCATGGAAGCCATGTTCCATGCGCAGCTCATGCTCTCCCACCTGAATGGGCCAGCTGGCGATTTTCCCCCCTAGCTGGGGGGCGCGCTCCAGCAGTGTCACATTGATACCTCGCTTGCTGAGTTCGTAAGCAGCGGCTAATCCTGCCAAACCACCACCGACAACTACAGCTGTGGTAGAACGGCCTACAGTTTTGGGTAAATCGAGGGTGTCAACCTGATGGAGCGTAGGCTGAGGTTTAGCAAATCGAGTGTAGCCCAGGGTACTGCCAACGGCTCCGACTCCCAATAGTTTAAGTGCACTCCGTCGTGAAATGTCAGGGGTTTGCCAGGTTTCAGAGAATGGATTCATTAAGGAATTTAAAGGAATCAGTGGGGCGTAAGGAGGCTCAGTCAGTGGGAAAATGGCGCTCTGTTTGGTACAAATTTAGTCAAAACTAGTCAACATGTTTGATTGGATAGGTTAACAGCTCCATTTAGATACGGACTCCTTCAAAGATATGGATTACCTATGGTGTATTTGACCTGCTAACGTCAGGTAGTCAACTGTATAAACGCCAGTAGAAACGCCTTTAGAGAATGACTACTTAAACCTGATATCAATCAAGTTCGGTACAAATATTAAACGATGGGACTATGGGGTCCAGAAACACCATGATTCATTTAATAGTCCGGTATTGGCAAGAAATCATGGCTGTGGCCCAGCGCATTTTACTAGAGCTGGTGCGACGACGACGAAGTCTGATTTTTTGGGGTATTTTCCCCACATTGCTGCTGTTTCTCAACGGCGTGATTACGGCGGAACGTGCTCAGCTGGAACTAGCGGCGGCATTAGAGGTGGTGGCCCCGCCCACACTGGTGGGTGCCGCTCTATTTTTTAGCTGTTTGGGGGGGAGTGTGTCTACGGTGGTGGCAGAACGTGAGCAAAATACGCTGAAGCGGCTATTTCTGTCGCCGTTGCGGGGAGTGTCTTACTTTTTGGGAATCGTTGTTGCCCACAGTGCCATTGGCATCGGCCAGACATTGTTGGTGTTTGCGATCGCACTTATCCTGGGAGCTACCTTCCCAGGATCCTGGTCCCTAGCCATGGTGATCATCCTACTAAGCATTCTTGCCTATGTCGGTGTGGGCTTTATTCTCGGCACTCAGTTTGCCCGTCGCACCGAGGATGTTAATGCCTTGGTCGCTGCCTTTGGTGTACCACTGCTAATCCTGGGGGGAGCCTTTATGCCCACCTCCATTTTTCCCGATTCCCTGCTCCAGCTGGCTCGGTTCAACCCAATTTTTCACATGACCGAAGCGCTCACTCTAACCATGGCGGCTGAACCGGCTGGTGACCATGTCAGCTTTCTAAGTGTGTTTGCCTTATTCATGGTGATTACAGGCTGGCTTTCTTACCGACGTATGTTGAGGTTAGAGCGTCATTTATAAACAGCGAATAACAATATTCTTTATTGATGTGGCCCCGCCTCGCCTGAAGTTGGATTCTGAAAGCCTACTCGTTTAGCGACGTTTGCGAGAAAACTTCACCCCTGCAACAGCTGTCAGTATTCCCAAAACAGTGGCAGGCTCTGCTGTTGCCACCGGTTCCCTATGGACTTGTACAGTGGCGGTTGCGATCGCTTGGCTACCAATTGTAGTCACCGTTTCATTAAAAAGAGCTGTGCCACTTGTCGTTACAGACTCACGATAGTCTGGCACGGAGGCCAATGGGGCAGCAGCGGCTACAATTGCCTGGCTACTAATGGCTGTTGTTTCATTGAAAATAGCCTGACTATTACTTGCTGTTACCGTGCCGTTGAGAACAGCCGTGGTGCCATTAACAATGTTGCCAACACTGCAGGCATTGGTGGGAAGATAGACCCGTTCGTCAGCAATATTGTCAGCAGTCGGTTGACCAAACTCCTGGACCCAATAGCTGCCGTATCTAGAATCGTCATTAAAAAATAAGCCAAAGCCAATATCAACATAGTTGGGATTAAGCAAATTAACCCGGTGTCCAGGGCTACTAAACCAGGCTTCTACAACAGAAATAGCTGAATCATAGCCAGCAGCAATATTTTCAGCAGCGCTGCTAAAGCTATACTCCGCTGCTGTAATTCGGCTGCCAATAGTGGAACCATCTAGACCTGTGTGGCCAAAAAAATTGTCAGTAGCCATGTCTTCAGCATAGTTTTGAGCAGCCTGCCCTAGCTGATACGACAATTTTAGAGGAGACAATTGATGATCGGTACGAATCCTGTTCGTTTCCACAAGCAGTTCGTTGAAAACAGATTCTAATGTGGTCTCGCAGCTATCGGCAACGGGCACCGGCTCAGGTGTAATATCACTGTTGCTAGAGCTACCGTCGTTGCTACTGCCATCATTTCCGCCACCGCCACCGCCACCGCCGCCGCCACAAGCAGTCAGCATGACACTGATCAAGACAACACTACCTAATGCTTTAAACTCCATGAATACTCTGATAAAACGGCTAGATATTGATTACGGATAGAGCACCATGGATGTCCCCCACTCTCATGGAGAAAGCAAAAACATCCTTATTAACAACAGTTTGAACAATTACGTTGGATTTAGCGACCGTTACAATACCAAATAAGATAGTTATGATTAGCTATCGAGCATTCAGTGAAAACAGCACATCGGAGATTACTGAAAATGATTGCAGTGGCTACCTTTGGAGCCGGTTGTTTCTGGGGTACGGAACAGTCCTTTCGCCAACTTTCTGGAGTTATAACAACATCTGTTGGTTATATGGGTGGACACTTTGAAAATCCTTGTTACTTGGATGTACTCTCCCGGATTACGGGGCATGCTGAAGTGGCACAGATCGAGTACGACCCAGCAATTATCAGGTATGAAACCCTATTAGAAACCTTCTGGCAGATTCACGATCCTACCAGTCTCAATCGTCAGGGTGCGGATCGAGGTGAACAATATCGCTCGAAAATTTTCTATCATACTGACGACCAGCAGCGGTTGGCTCATCAGTCAAAACAGTCTGTATCTGGCCGATACAGCAAGCCAATTGTTACTGAGATTGTTGCCGCATCAGTTTATTGGCTAGCGTCCGAAGAACACCAACAGTATCTTGAGAAAAAATCATAGCTGGGTGCCCATACACAGTGAACAATCAAATAATAAATATATTTCCCCTTTACTAAGAAAACTAACAGAAGGGACTTTAAATCCTTGTAAAGGTATAGAAGGGAATTATAAGAAATAACCCTGCTAATCCCTTAGGGATTAGCAGGGCATTATTGAATACCAACGCAGATAACTCAGAGTCTGAGCAATTGCAGCTTGGTGTAATAAGGAGCAACCTACTTGGTGCTATTGTCAAGCTGATCTAGGCGCTCTTCTTGAATATCCTTAACAGCCTTGGTCTGATTATCTAGATGCTCAAGACGCTGCTGTTGAAGCTTGTTACCGCCTGCAACATCCTTTAGCTGATCATCAGACAATTGCTCATCGGAAACGCTCTTGTTCTGCTCTTCCATGGAAGTTACCTCAATATATGAAACAACGAAAGTCTTGTTCAACTACTAAATGGTCTAATGCAAGACCTAACTCATCATATCGAGAGAGAGTCAAAATGGAAGAGGTTTTGTGGTTTTCTCATGGTTTTTTAATCTTTTGTTGAAATAGAAAGATTTTTCTGAGCCTTATTAAAAGATGATTAAGAGATTAATACCCAAATGTTATGAAATCCCGTTAAATGTTTGGTCAATACTTAGAATTTCCTGAGTGTTACCCACAATTACAAACCTTTCTGCTAGAAAGGCTGTAAATAGTATAATCTCATCACTTATACAGCTGAAGAGGTAAAGCACAAATGGGTGACAGCAGTATTTTTCGTCAAGAAGCGTTAGAGCGTTTGTCTTCACCTGAGCAGCTTGACCAACTTATGCAGATTGTTTCTCCCCGTAGCTGGTTGCCGTTAGCAACGATTGGTGGGCTGTTGGGAGCGGCGATTTTTTGGGCATGTGAAGGTCGGATCCCGGTAACGACCAGCAGTCATGCGATTTTGGCCTATGCCGGAGGGGAATCGGGGGAGCTAGTTGGTGTGGCTCATTTTCCTAGTGGCGAGTTGGCTCAGATTGAGCCGGGAATGGATGTGCTTTTGATCCCCGATGTGGAAGGTAACAAGCAGGCTGCTGGTGGTATCGAGGGCAAAGTCAGTAAGGTATCACTGCCAACGGTGATGACTTTGGATGGTGTTCGGCAGTTAGAAGATCCGACCGCGCCCACTACTATTGAGGTGCTGATTGAACTCACACCCGATCCCAATACCAGCAGTGGCTACAAGTGGTCGGCTAGCAGTCTGAATATGGTGCCGCTGGGGGGTATGCATGCAACTGCTCGCGTAACCCTTGAAGAAAAAGCTCCCCTATGGTTTGTACTGCCGTTTTTGCATCAGTCTTAGTAGGCGGTCCTAATCAAATATGAGGGGTACCAACTCAAAGCGGGACGTTTTCCCAAGCATAGAATTTAGAATGTAGGAGATAGGAGTCCAGCCCCTTCTAGGTTCTAACTCCTATCTTCTACATTCCCACCTCACCGAAATTTCCCGGCTTAAATTGGTCCCCAGTATCCCTACTTAGTATTAACAATCTGTTGAAATATTTCTGAGATAACAATCTTTCTGTTTTCCCAAAAGGTTCCAGGGGATAAGGATTTTAAAGGTTATTTCCCATTCCCATGGCAGATACTTAAACAACAATTTCATCAATGGATATTGCCGCCCTAACCTCCTCAGGCAAGGTTCAAACAGCGGTACTATGATTGCAGTTTTTTATAAAGCAACCATGGTGAGGAAGCAAATTTCCTCTTTTTTACAGATTTTGCCAGCTTGGTTTTCTCGTTCTAATAGCTCTGAACCAACGGATGAGCTAGTGGATGCGCCACCAGGGATTCTCAATAGCTTGAGGGAACAGACCGCAAAGTTATCCTCTCCCCAGCCTTATCAGACGACGATTCGTGAGGCGCTAACCCAAGCACTGCAAGATTGGCAAACGAATCCAGAGTCTGAAAATAATAGTTTGGTGGTTTTGGGTCGCCCGATTGAGGATATTGGTCCCATTCTCAAGGCCAGTTTGCATGAAGCGTTTCCTGACTGTGAGGTGCGTTTTTTCTTGGGGGGCTATCAGCGATCATTAGATCCGCTGACGATCCCCCAGCACCTCAAGCGAGAACTGGGACCAAACGATGATGATGTTCCTGGCGAAATTACCGTACCGGTAACACAGACGGACCTCGACAACCATGTGCCCACCATTATGGTGGTATCTAGTTTAGAGCAGTGCTTTTTGCGTTGCATTCAGGGCTGGGAGGGGATTGAGTATCTGCAAACCCTGAGTACCCAGGACCCATCACGATTTTGGGTGTTTGGCTGTAACCATTGGGCTTGGGCCTTTCTGGAACGAGTCTGCCAGGTGAGCGCCTATTTAGAGAATGCGATCGCACTGCCTGAGCTATCTGGTCCAGATTTGAAAGTTTGGCTAACGCCTTTACTAGAGACTTGGCTGGATACCCAGGAGACGGGGCCGATGGTCCAAGTAGAGGCCGCCAGTGATAGCTATTGGAATAGTCTGGCCAATGTTACCAATGGCATCGCTAGTACGGCGGTCCAGGTCTGGTTAAAATCGCTGCAGATAAGGCCTGAGGCGCTGACAGAGGACAGGGCGGTTTTAGCTGAGCTGCCGCTGGTTGAGCTATTGCCCGCCAAGCCCGTATTGCCAGGGTTAATCCCGCTGGAAGCGATGGATCGCTATTTATTGCATTCCTTATTAATCCATCGAGAAATGACGCGATCGCACCTGGCCATCAGCCTGGGCGAAGCCGAACGCAATATCCGCTCACGGCTGCAGGTCCTACGACGCGAAGGCATCGTCCGTCAGCGCGGTCGTCGGTTTAGCGTTCATCCCGCCTATTACCCCAGGCTTTATAGCGAATTGGGGAATAACAACTTCTTAATTGGCAAAGCTTAATAAAAGATTATTGAGGGAGTGATGATCAAGGGACTGATAACCGCGATACTTACCACTGCAACGGTATTAACTGTGGCTAGTATCGCCGTGGCTCAAGAGGCTGATGCATCAGCAGAGGCCCTCGAATCTTTGTTTAAACCCATTGGGTTTTCGGGAATTTTACAAGCCTGTTTTGCTGGGATAGTGGCCTATGGACTGCTGGTGCTGATTCGCAGTACCGCTAGTGCGCTCTCAGAAAAGGTGCCCCGCCGTTTTCGATTGATTATCAAGCAGTCGGTCCCTTTTTTAAAGGGGCTGGTGCTCATATTTACGATTGGCTATTTGCTACCCCTATTCTTAAATCTAACAGGTCGTAATCTGATCGCCTTGACCGGTACCATTGCCGTTGCTCTGGGATTTGCCTTTAAGGACTATGCCAGTTCCATCATTGCCGGGGTGGTTAATTTATTTGAAGGCCCCTTTCGTATGGGGGACCGAGTTCAAATTGGTGAGCACTATGGCGAAGTAGTGGACTATGGGCTGCGGGGACTACTGCTACAAACCCCCGATGACAATGCCGTCACCATTCCCCATAACACCACCTGGACCAGTCCTATTTCCAATGCCAACAGTGGTCAGCTTGAAGCCCAGGTGGTTACTGAGTTTTACTTTGCCCATGAAGCCGATACTGAGCTAGCCGTCCAAATTCTATACCAGGCCGCCTACAGCAGTCGCTTTACCCAGCTCAAGCTACCCGTAAGAGTAGTAGTGTCAGAGGAAACCTGGGCCACCCATCTAAAGCTAAGGGCCTATCCCATGGATGCTCGAGATGAGTTCATCTATAAAACTGACCTGATTTTGCGAATCAAAAAAGCCTGTACCCGACATAAGATTCCCTATCCGCGCACACTAAATCCAGAGGAAATGTAGGGACAATTCCTTGTGGATGCCCGCTTAGAAAAATCTGGTCTTGTGTATTTAATATCCACAGTTGGCAGGCAAACCCCCTAAAGTTTTATGGCTGTTCCGCTAGCTGTAATCAGCATTAATACGCCTGTTTCATCCAGATTAATTGTGTCCGTTTTAATCTGAATACCGATCACAGCATCAGCCCCTAAACGCTGGGCGCGCTCTTGCAATTCCTTGAGGGCATCTTGTTGACCCCGTTCAAAAACACGTTCGTAGGAACCGGTGCGTCCACCCAAAACATCCCGGATACTAGCAAAGAAATCTCGTAGCGCATTACTACCATAAATCACCTCAGCGGTGACAATTCCCAAATATTCTTTAATATTTTTTCCTTGAAGTGTATCGGTAGTTGCTAAAATCATTGATCATCGTATCAACAGCATCGTCATATTAAACCTTGCCCATAGCCAGAATGGTGGTTTGACCATAGCGAAACCTATGGATTTCAAATTGGACTTGGTTGATGACACAGACTCTGGGTTGCGTTCGGTTAACACCGATAGGCACAGAATCATTTGGGTGAGTGAGGAGACACAGTTTTATGCCAATCGTTACTATGCCTGAGGAAACGTCCGCTAATCGGACCTGGCTAGTCGCATCGCTGGTGGGGGTGCTTTGGTGGTTGCCCACAACTACAGCAAGTGCGTTTCAGGCCCCGGCTATACTACTGGCTCAACAGGAGTCTATTACTGACACTCAGCTAAGTGAGCTATCGGATGCCGAGGAAGAACGCCTAAATGAGTTGCTTTCGACAGCTCAAAAGCATGTCGATAACGATAACTACTCGGCTGCGATTTCAGCGTATCAAGAGGCCCTCACCATTGACCGCAACAATGCACGGCTGTATTCAGGCATCGGCTATCTGCAGATTCTCAAAGGCGATTTTCAGCTAGCCGTCGAAAGCTATCGACAGGCCATTGACCGTGACAGCCGCAATGTGTCCTTTCGCTATGGTCTGGCCCACAGCCTCTATCAGGCGGAACGCTATGCTGAGGCGGCCGACGCTTATCGGGCAATTACCCGAATGGCCCCTAGAGAGGCCAATGCTTACCTGGGTTTAGGTAATATGCTGCTACGACTAGAGGAGTATGACACCGCCCTCAACGCCCTGGAAGAAGCGGTACGGTTGTCACCCAATAATGCCCAGACCTATGAAGCCATTGGTTTACTCTATCTGCAGCAAGAACGCTATGATGACGCTCTGCGGCCTTTGCAGCAAGCCCTGAGCATCGATAATAATCGCGGTAGCATCTATGGCAACCTGGCCAAAATCTGGATCCACAAGGGCCGGGTCGACGAGGCTGAGGAGGCACTACGACGGGCGATTGCCGCTAATCCAAGGGATTGGGAAAGTCAGTATCAGCTAGCTGAGATTTTGCAGGAGCGTGGCGATATGGCTGCAGCATTTATCCACTACGAAGAAACCGTTGATGCGAATCCACGGTTTATCCCAGCCCAGGCAGCTTTGGGGGCCTTGCTGTTAGAGCGAGAGCAGTATATCCGTGCAGTGATTTCTTACCGTCAAATTGTGCGGCAGTTTCCTGAGGACGCGGGGGCAAGGTATAACCTGGGTCTTGCTCTGTGGGGGCAGGGCCGTCGTGAGGCGGCGGTGGATGCGTTGCAGAGGGCTAGACGGCTATATCAGGAGCAGGAGAATGAGACTGAGGCGGAGCGGGCCGCCGCATTGTTGGACGCTTGGGGCGTCGTCGTAGAGCAGTAAGGGTGAGGAAGCAGAGGCAGGGAGAGTTCTTAATCGTAGAAGATACATATCAAATTACTCTCGGGTTAAACTTTGCTGTCTATCCGCCAGAACATAACCGGAGATATGGACTGGCGGATCAACACTGTCTAAAAGTGCCAGACTAAAGGCTCCTGTTCCCACCCCACAGTCGAGAATTTGAGACATTTGGTCAAGATGGCTCAAGCGGTTGCGTACAACCTGACTTTCGAACAGAAGCTGATAATCATGGAGCTGGCCCAGGCGGGCCAAATTGTCTTGCCACTGATGGGCAGATGCATCGTAGTTCGAGATTACGATATGCCAACCGCATCCCTGTCTACCAATGCAGGATTAGCGGCATGGCAGGGCGATAATCTTCTGTACGCATCGAATCATGATGATCCAACGTAATTTCCATGAGATGTTCCTGACCTGATCGCATCGAGAGACGATCTGCTTGTGAAGCCAGCTCTAATACCCCTTCAGTATCTGTTGAGGGGGTGGAAATAATGACCTCACTAACCGTCTGAGGGTTGCGGTTAGGCTGTGGCTTAGGAACTCCTGGATCTTGGAATGGGAAATAGAAACAGAGCGGTTCAGTAATATTGTGAGAATTTGCGCCCACATGGAAGCCCATGGGTGGTGGAAAGTAAGCGGGTTGGTAATGCCAGCCCGGAAAGGGCATGTCGAGACTGGCATTGTCTTTGTGGGGCACAAAAATGATGCCGAACGGCGATGCGGTGGGATCTTTAGCTCGCTCAGAAAAGAGCAGGCTTCGACCCGGCCCATTTCTTGCTTCATCGGCATCGTGCACCCAGATAAACTCCAGCATGCCATTGGCAAAGTAAAACCGACGGTTGGCAGTGCCCTGCCCTGGATGAGTGTTTCTCGGACCTTCTCGAAAGCCGTGTTCAAGCAGCCGATCAGCTACCTTAGCTTCTGGCTCAACCAGTATAA
>JBCCXQ010000024.1:0-42038 GCA_039191365.1 Cyanobacteria bacterium P01_F01_bin.13
CCCTACTGGAATGTGGAGTATGGTCGTCCCCATCTGGTGATTCCCTACACCCTGGACAATAACGATATGCGGTTTGCCACCTACCAGGGGTTTAACTCAGGCGATCAGTTTTTTACCTATCTGAAGGATGCCTTTGATGTGCTCTATGCCGAGGGAGAAACGACTCCAAAGATGATGAGTGTGGGGTTGCATTGTCGACTGTCAGGACGCCCCGGACGCGCGGCTGCTCTGGGACGATTTCTGGACTATGTAATAGGGCATAAGGATGTGTGGGTTTGTCGACGGGTAGAGATTGCACAGCACTGGCATGAGCATCACCGGCCATAGGGACGTTGCCTGTAACGCCCCAAATACAACGCCTCTACATTTTGTAATCAAGAGATTTATCCACTTTCTGAAATTATGATTAGTATATTTGTATTGTCTTAAGTGCGGAGACACACGTATGGGTATCAGAAACGGTTACGAAAACGGCGTATTTAGCTGGGTTGACTTGATGACCAATGACCCAGAGGTGGCTAAACAGTTTTATACGGAGTTGTTTAGCTGGAAATTTCAGGATATGCCTGTGGACAATGGCAGTGTGTATTCCATGGCGTTTAAGGGCGATCGCACCGTTGCTGCCCTATTTGCTACACCCGATGATATGCAACATGTGCCACCGCACTGGAACAGCTATATCAACGTTCAGGATTTAGACGCGACTGTGCAACGTTGGCAGACCCAGGGTGGCACCGTTGAAATGCCTGGTTGCGACATTATGGACTCTGGTCGTATGGCCATGGTCAAAGATCCTACCGGTGCCATCGTCGGTCTGTGGCAGCCAAAGGACTTTTTCGGAGCCGGGCTGGTGAATGAGGTCAATACATTCTGCTGGACAGAGCTACAAACCCGAGGTGCAGATAAAGCAGCAGATTTTTTCAAGGCCGTCTTTGGTTGGGAGCTGGAAGTAGATGAGAAACCACCAAATTATATTTCAACTAAGGTGAAGGGGCATTACAACTGCGGTATGTTCGATATGGACAAGGCAAGCTTACCCGCAGAGATTCCGTCTACATGGGCGGTTTATTTTAATGTGGCAGATTTAGATGAATCTCTCGCCATCGTGAATCGTCTTGGTGGTAAAGCGTTGATGGACCCCATTGATATTGAGCCAGGACGGTTTACAACAATTATGGATCCCCAGGGAGCAACAATTGCCTTAATGCAGGTGAATACACCGGATGATTAACCCTTCGTAGAGGCGTTCCATGGAACGCCTCTACGAGAGATTATGTTAAAAATCTCTCGCATTGATGTCTAAAATCATCGCCGCGAGCTTCGAAATTAGGATATTGGTCGAAGCTGGCGCAGGCAGGAGAGAGCAGAACAACTTTTGCTTTGAAATCAAAGGCAATCTCTTTGCTACGCTTAACCGCATTTTCCATGGTGCCGACATCTTCAAAGCGGCCATAGCCAACGTCGATAAGACGCTGGCTAAACTTGGGTGCTGCATCGCCAATCAGGAGAACCTGGGCAACTCTTTCTTTGATGCAGTCTAACCAGGCGCTGTCGTCCCCTTCTTTAGGAGCACCACCCGCGATTAAAATTGTTGGATTGCCGACAGAGCGTAGCCCCACTTCAGCAGCATCGTAGTTGGTGGCTTTGCTGTCATTAATAAAATCAACGCCTTCCCAGGTGATGATGTGCTCTAGACGATGGGCCACACCAGAGAAATTATCAATGGCGATGGCAATCGCTTCATTGGGAATATTGGCCAGCTTGGCGGCAGCAACAGCCATCAGAAGATTTTGGAAATTGTGACGACCAACCATTTTAAGGCTGCTGGCCTCTAGCACTTTCTCATCTCCGTGGATAACCCAGCCCTGGTGGTCAATATAGGTGCTGGGTACCAGGGGTGCGATCGCATTGGGGCCATCGATACTTGTCCAGTAGCTATTTTCCCAACGACCAGTCAGGGTTTCGCGCAGATAGGGATCGTCACCATTAAGGACGCGCTTTTCACTTCGTTCTAGTAGAGATGCCTTGATGGCGTAGTAATTTTCAATCGTTTTATGACGGCTGAGGTGGTCGGGGGTAAACGTCGTCCAAATGCCAATCTTAGGTTTAGGACCAATGGATGCCTCGATTTGGTAACTGCTGAGTTCTGCCAGCACCCAGTCGGGTGCTGGGTCTAAGGCCACCTGACAGGCCGCATAGCCAATGTTGCCACAGGCTGGAGCATTGAGCTTTGCAGCTTTGAAGATAACGGCTAACAGCTCAGTTGTAGTGGTTTTACCATTGGTGCCGGTAATACCCAGCCAGGGTAGGTGGCTCAAAGCGCGCCAGGCTAGTTCCATTTCCCCAATGGTGCAGATACCCTTGTCCCTGGCTTGCACCAGGCTCGGTAAATCCCAGGGAACCCCAGGGCTAGCTACCACCAGATCCATCGGGTCATCCGCAGAAAAGCTATGGCCCAGCTTGACGTCAATGCCTTCAGCCTGCAGATCGACTTGCTGGTTGAGCTGGCGTTCGCCATTGTTGCGATCGCTAACAACAACAGTCCACCCTTGCTTCTTCAATAATCGGGCGGCTGCCACGCCAGATAGTCCTAGACCAATGACATAGGCCGTGGGAGACGACTCGGGCTGACCTAGTTTGGCTGATTCCATGGTTGACTCCCTGATCCATTAAGTCAGTAAATGTAGCAGATTTATCGAATGAGTGGGGCGGTGGGCAGCCACACATTGCCCATACACCGATCACACACCGACCTTGGCCTAGCCTTTCACAATTGCCCCAAAGTCTGCCAACACTCGCGCATGGTTACGCAGTAAACCCAGCAAATTTAGCCGGTTCTGACGCACATTAGCATCGTCATCCATCACCAGTACGCTATTGGGACCGTCAAAAAATTCAGCCACCACTGGAGCGGCCTGTTTCAGTCCGTCAATAAGTTTATGGTAGTCCCGCTCAGCTTGAGATGCCTGGGTTTGGGGCACTAGCTGTTGCAAACTTTCATAGAAGGCGGTTTCAGCAGGGGATTGGAAGAGGCCGGTATCTACAATATCGGTTGGGTTCAGGGTAGTCGTATCAAGATCGCCCTTGGTGGCTAGCTTAGAGGCCCGGTTAACGGTTTCGTAGACGCTGGCCAGGGTGCCGTTGGTACGAATTTCCCGAAGGAAACGGGCGCGGGCACGGGCATCCAGCAGGTGACTAAGCATCCGTTGGCGGTAGTTGAGATCACCGTCTCCGACAACGGCATTCACCAGGTCATAGTCGATGGCCTCGTCATCTTGAAGCAGGGTGTGCACCCGCTGGGCAAAGAAATCCTCTAGCTCATGCTGCAGTTCCCCGGCATTGACGCCATCACGGTTAGTAGCAAAGGTGGTGATCACCGTTGTCAGCAGTTCGCTCAGGTTTAGGTCCAGCTCACCAGCCCAGATAATATGGACAATGGCGTTGGCGGCGCGACGCAGGGCAAAGGGATCAGAGGAGCCCGTTGGTTTCATCCCCAGGCTAAAGATGCTCACCAGGGTATCAATGCGGTCGGCCAGACCCACCACCTGTCCGGTGAGGGACTGGGGCAAACTGTCCCCTGCGCCCTTGGGTAAATAATGTTCAGAAATAGCCGTGGCGACCGCCTCGGGTTCCTGGCTATGGCGGGCATATTTTTCGCCCATGATGCCCTGGAGTTCAGGAAACTCACCCACCATTTGGGTAACGAGGTCGGTCTTGCAGAGGAGGGCGGCCCGGTTAACCAGCTCGGTTTGAGTAGCGTCCAGATTGAGTTGGTTTGAGATCGCATCTGCCACTCCCACAATCCGGTCCACCTTTTGCCGCATGGACCCCAGCCGTTCTTCAAAGGTGACCATTTCCAGCTTGGGCAGATAGTCTGCCAAAGTCTGAGTGCGATCGGCATTAAAGAAAAACATGCCGTCCGACAGTCGGGCACGAATTACACGGCCATTGCCCTCGGCAATGATGTCAGATTTAGCTGGGTCGCCATTGGAAATGGTAATGAAGTTGGGCAGCAGTCCATTGCCAGACTTGAGCGGAAAGTAGCGCTGGTGGCTTTCCATTTCGGTAATGGCCACTTCAGAAGGTAGTTCTAGAAACTCCTCGTCATACTTGCCCACAACGGCAGTGGGCCATTCCACCAGGTTGATCACTTCGTCCAGCAGGTCCGGGTTGACAATGGCTTCGCCCTTGACCGATTTAGCTGCTTTTTCCACCTGGGCCAGGATTTTTTTACGGCGCTCCTCCGGGTCTACATCCACATAGATCAACCGCATGGCTTCGACGTAGCCAGTGGCGCTTTTTAGGGTAAGAGGCTCAGGGTGGAGGACGCGGTGACCTTGGGAGATGCGATCGCTTGTACAAATCTCAGACCCATTTTCCAGGGTAAGGGGCAGCACCTGATCGTCCATCAGCGTCACCAGCCAGCGTACCGGACGGGGAAACCTGAGGTCACCATCCCCCCAGCGCATAAACCGTTTACCTTCAAGACCTAGAATCCACTGGGGAATTAGCGCGCTCAAAATTTCAGTAGCAGGGCGACCGGCAATTTTTTGGGTAACAAAGATAAACTCCCCCTTCTTTGTCTCTCGAATTTCAAAATCATCGACGCTCACCCCACGGGAGCGGGCAAACCCTTCAGCAGCCTTTGTCGGTTTACCATCTTTAAACGCCGCCTTAACGGACGGACCTTTCGACTCTTCCTCACGGTCCGGCTGACGCTCAGGGATACCATTGAGCACCAGCGCTAGTCGACGCGGTGTGCCATAAAACTCAATGCTTTCCGGTGTAAGCAACTGCTCCTCTAATTCAGTTGGAATTTTTGCCTTCCACTGGTCAAGGGCATCACTGACAAAGCTGGCTGGTAGGTCTTCGGTACCAACTTCAAGTAAGAAGGTCGCCATGGGTGCGCTAAAAAGGTCGAGTCAAAACCTTAGTATTATGGCAGGAATGAGGAGTTGTGGAACATTTGCTTACAGGTAAATCAAGATGGGTCTCAGCATAAATTTCATCTTTGAAGTCTGTAATGCAAAACTCTATCGTTGTTTGTCCAAAATTCTTTATTTGGGAATAACTGGATGGCTTTTATGTGGATGCACCGACGATCTACTTCTTTTGACAGACAAAGGGAAACTAAGTGTCTACACAGCAGTCCCATCAGCAAAAGAATCTCAGATGTCACAGATTAAACACCTGAGTCGAGATTTAGAACATTGTCAAATTAGACATCAGCGGCCATCACTATCTGAAGAAGATCTAAGAAGGCTTTCTCAAAATAAATATAGAGACGTCATTTTGCAGTTTCAAACAGAAAATCATCCCTGCCTTGGCAGTCTTACCTTTCTGGTTAAAAACATAGGACTGGCAAGGGATGAAAATATTTCCAAAAGAAAAATTTATAACTTGCTAATTGAGGGGCAGATTTTACCGTATCTAGCCGAGTAGTTGCATTCGTTATGTAGCTAAGTTTTATCCGGTGGTTTTAGCATTTGCCAAATAGCTGCATTGAAGTAACTGAAAGTCCACCCGCCATACATCAAGCTCGTAGAGCTCCCCTTCGCTATCTGTGTTTATCGCGGCTGATTATTAGGGATTATAGCGAAAGGACTGCCCGTTCCAAACATATCGGTAACGGCCTTTGCCACTATGGGCAAAAAGCATACCTTTGCATTTATTATCGCGCACACTATATCCCTGCGTTGGTAACCTTGGTCGTTAGGCGACTACACATAAGGCATGGGTTTAAGCTTTGTTATACGATGTGTGTAGCATGCTTATATGTTTGACTATACTCTAAATCACTTCATCAGAGGTACCTATGGAATTGCTTGAAAAAGCCATGAATAAAATTCTTGGCCAAGCTAACCTTGGACGGTTGGATTATTTCCGATATCCAGACATGCAATCCTCCTGGGGCGGCCCATTTAATGGCCAAAAGTTTAGGCAGCGTATATTTTTTGACCTCCTATATCATTGCCCCATCAAGGCCATTGTAGAGACAGGCACGTTTCGTGGCACAACGACAGCGATGTTTGCTGCGACAATGCTTCCTGTATATACGGTTGAACGTTCGCCTCGTTTCTTTAATTACTCAAAAACACGCTTTGTATTCAACCGTCAAAATTTGTTTCTTTATCAAAATGATAGTCGCTCTTTTCTTAGAGAGCTCAGCGAAGATGATTCTGTTCCTAAGGAAGACGTTTTCTTTTACTTGGATGCCCATTGGAAAAATGATTTGCCCCTGCGAGAAGAATTGGACATTATTTTTTCGAATTGGAAACGTTCAATTGTGATGGTGGATGACTTCCAAGTGCCAAACGCTGATTATAAATATGACGATTATGGAATAGGAAAGACGCTGAATCTTGATTATATAGAGTCAGTCGTGCTGACCCATAATCTCTCAGTGTTCTTCCCAGCGGTTAACTCATCGGAAGAAACGGGAGCAAAGCGGGGAAGTGTGATGATTTGTCCAGAGTTGTTAGGGGAACAGTTAGATGCAAAGGTCCAGACACTTGTACGGCATGCATATTGACAATAAACAGTTGTGAAGAGTAGGTGCCACTTACATTAGTCTGATAAACCTTCTAGGAAATTGATGAGAGCTTTACTAAAAGCAGCTGGTTCTACTAAAAAAGCCCAATGATTTCCCTGAACTGGTTGAATTTCTAAATTTTTCAGATACTTCTGATAGGGCTTCAGCTGCCAGTCAAATCGATTCACACCCGCTTCAGGCTGCATAAACAAGCTTGGCACCTGAATCTCTTTGATCAGCCCCGGCACCCGCAACACGGCATCAAAAATGCCATCCCGTGCAGCCTGGGTAAACTTGCTGCCGATCTGCTCGTTCGATTTCTCTTCTAAACTCTCTCGAAATACCGATTCCTGTAGTGGGTTCCAGTCTCGATATTGTTTCATTTGTTTTCCTTGCTCGATTGCTGTATCCCAGTCGGTAAAGGGACCCATTCCCTTCAAAAACGGTAAGGTGCCATAAAACAACGGAAACGTTAGCCGAAAAATACCGGGCACCCCGTACACAAAAATCGGGTCTACCAGCACCATGCTTAGAAACTTTTCCGGTTGTCGTGTTGCCCAGTAAGTGGCCACTTTACCTGACCACGAGTGACCTACGATATGGGCCGCTGGCCAACCTAGATGTTCCATGAGCTGTACTAGATCGTGCATCACTGTATCGAAGTCATAACCGCTGTCCGGTTTGCTACTTTCCCCATGTCCGCGCATATCGACAGCGACTGGATGGTAATTTGCCGCCAGTCGTTCTCCTGCCGCTGACCAACCCAAGGCATGATCGGCCAATCCGTGTAGTAACAAAACTGGTTCACCCTCGGTTTGCCAGTCTAGGTAGGATAGTTCAATTTGATTGGCAGAGATAGTCTTGCGGGTTGCCATGGGTTTGGAGATACACTAATCTTCTTATTATGATTGCACTTAGTATGCAGTGTATGTGTATTCCTAGTTATTATCTGATGATAGCCTTTGTAGAAATAGAATCTGCAAAGATGAGGTAAATATTCTACGTATTTATAGTAAGCGTTAGACTAATTAGAACTTAATAGTTAGAGTATTCAAATCTATGACAGATATCCTGATTTATCAGGCTTTCCGTTGTATTTAGATATTGTTGGGGGTATGTTTGTTTTGTTACTCAATATCTTGATTATACGTATTGCCGAGTGCGCATGATCTCTTTGTTAAATACTTTGAGTATTCAGCATCAGCTAAATGACTGCACCTATTAAGCACATCGCCAGGATTTGGTTGATCTCCTTTAACGAAAGTCTTCCAAACTTCAGCAATGTTCTGGAAACAATCATTTTGTCCGGCAAATTTTGACATGTGGCTCTTCTCTTAGATTGATGAAATGCATTTCATCCCCAGATTTAGTAATGCTAAACAGACTCTAGGTGGCAAAACGACCACCACTATACCTGGTCAGACGTTTGAGCCCTTGGCAGATAGTATCGACTGGAGTGTTCGTCCATTGGATTTCAACACTACTTTAGAGAATGTGGTAGTTGAGATCAGACAGCTACTCAAGGTAGATCGAGTAGCTGTCTTTAAATTTACTCCAGATACTGATAGGAAAGGAAAATTTATCGCCGAAGATGTGGTAGAAGGCTAT
Organism: Cyanobacteria bacterium P01_F01_bin.13; assembly: GCA_039191365.1. Lineage (GTDB taxonomy): Bacteria > Cyanobacteriota > Cyanobacteriia > Phormidesmidales > Phormidesmidaceae > Leptothoe. The sequence goes on from JBCCXQ010000024.1 coordinate 8,141, forward strand.
CTATCACTCTTGGCCAAAGAGAATTACAAGTATTTTGGAGATGCGCAACATTGTGAAGGGCAAATACAGAGCATCGATGATATCCACAATGCTGATTTAAGTGATGAACACATAGAGGAATTAAGCCAGTGGCAAGTGCAAGCTAGTTTAGTCGTCCCCATCCCAAGAAAACAAGGTTTATGGGGATTACTATATGTGCATCATTGCCAATCGACACATCAGTGGCAACCGGAAGAAATTAGCTTAGTTCAGCAAATTGTTGAGCAATTCAGATTAGCTATATACCAGATAGAGGATGGTCCTAAGGCCTGTACTTATAAGTACCTAACCCATAATGTTGACCGCGAGCAAGCCCTGGCTAAAACCATTAGTAAAATTCGCCAGTCCCTGGATATAGATGTTCTATTTAAATCCGTCACTACAGAAATCCGTAATTTGTTGGAGGTAGATCGGGCCGCTATATTTCAGCTCACCCCTGATAAAAATTGGGAAGGAGAGTTTGTCGCTGAGGATGTATTAGATACTTACCGTGCTGTTTTAACTCAGCAGGTATACGATTATGATTTTGATGCGGAGTTTGCTGGCTACTGCGATGAGAGGCAAGTTAGAGCCATAAGTGACATCTACACAGCTAATCTAAATAGTAGCTACATCAATATTTTAGAACGCTTTGAAGTTAGGGCAAATTTAGTTGCGCCGATCCTGCAAGGTGAGCAACTGTGGGGATTGCTGTGCGTCCATCAGTGTGAGTGTGTGCGCCACTGGAACGCGGATGATATCAGATTTGTCCAGCAGATTGTTGAGTATTTAAGTTTTGCGTTGCAACAGCTGAAACTGTTGGATCAGTTACGTTATCAGACTGAACAGCAAAAGTCTCTAACGGGTGTGATTACGCGTATTCGTGAATCACTTGATTTAGAAATCATTTTTCAAACTACGTCCCAGGAGGTAAGACGGCTTTTAAAGGCTGACCAGGTGGGTATCTTTTTCTTTCAAAATGAGGAGCATTGGGAAGGACAGTTTGTTTCTGAGGACCATGGCGAAGGCGTCAAGCCTATCCTGGAGGAGAAGATTTACGATCGTTACTTTGGTAAAAGCTATACACCTTTCTATAAAGAAGGGCGTATGTATGTCTCAAACAATATTTATGAAAATGACCTACAAGATAGGCATATTCAAACGTTAGATAGCTTTGGTATTAAGGCGAATGTGGTATCGCCGATCATGAATGGCTCTGAGTTGTGGGGATTGCTTTGTATTCACCAATGTCAGAGCACTCGACAGTGGCAGCTGTCTGAAATTGAATTTATTGATCAAATTGCTAAGCATTTGGGAGTTGCCCTTGAGCAATGGAGTCAGGTGGAGCAGTTAAAGCTGCAGGCGGCCCAACTGGCTTATATTTCCTCTCGTGAACAGGCATTAGAGCAACAGCAACTCTTATCCCAAACGATTAATGCCATTCGTGATTCTCTACAAATTGAGGAGATTTTTGATACGACGACCCAAAAGATTCAATCCCTGTTTAAAACAGATCGGGTAGTTATTTATCAATTCAATGCTGATTGGAGTGGCAAGTTTGTTGCTGAATCTGTGGCAGAAGGCTGGCCTAAGCTTGTTGGTACCCAGGAAATTATTCAAGATGCCTATCTGATAAAAAATGAGGGGGGACGCTACGCTCGCCAGGAAACCTTAGCCGTTAATGATATCTATCAGACTAACCATAAAGCTCATCATATGGCTTTGCTGGAAAACTCTGATGCGCGTGCTTATATTATTGTGCCGATTATGGAAGGCAATCGGTTGTGGGGGTTGCTGGCAGCTTGTCAAAATTCTCGTCCGCGTCATTGGGCAACGGATGAGATTGATTTTTTGTCCCAGATTAGCACTCAGTTAGGGGTGGCACTCAATCAAGCGGAAGCGGTCGCCCAGGTGCGAGAGCAAGCAGCGGCTTTGCAAAAGGCTACAGATCGTCAAAGGGCCTTGACTCTCACTATTGACAAAATCCGTCAATCCTTAGACATTGATGTGATTTTTACGACAACGACTCAAGAGGTGCGTCAACTGCTGGAAGTGGATCGAGTGGCTATTTATCGCTTTAATTCTGATTGGAGCGGAGCGTTTGTAGCAGATTCTATGGTGGATAGCTGGCAGCCAACCATACCGAGCCATACAGTTATTCAGGAGGTGTTTTCTAAGTCTGAGCAGGATGGGCAGTTACCTCGTAATGAGGTTTTTGTCCCGATTTCACAAGGGGAAAAGCTTTGGGGATTGTTAATGGCCTATCAAACCTCAGAACCGCGATACTGGGATGATGATGAGGTGGGATTGTTGGCCCAGGTGGGAACTCAGTTAGGGATAGCGCTGCAGCAGGCAGAATTGTTGAACAAAACTCAGCAGCAGACTGAAACTCTAAATGAAACGTTGCAAACGTTGCAACGTACTCAGGCTCGGTTAGTGCAGGGTGAGAAAATGGCTGGTCTGGGGCAGCTGGCGGCAGGAATTGCCCATGAAATTAATAATCCGGTGGGCTTTATCTCCAGCAATCTAGAACCGTTGCAAGAATATGTGACGGGACTGCTAGAACTGCTGCAGCTTTATCAACAGCAGTACCCAAAACCTGAACAACTGATTCAAGATAAGATTGAAGACATTGAAATGGACTTTATCTTAGAGGATTTGCCTAAGATAATGATGTCTATGAAAATGGGGACTAGTCGCATTGTTGATATTGTGAGGAGTATGCAGAACTTCTCTCGGGTAGATGAATCAGCGATCAAAAATGTGGATATCCATAAAGGAATTGACAATGCGCTGTTAATTTTGAAACATCGATTGAAAGCGGGTAAACGGCGTTCCACTATCAATGTTATTAAGTCTTATGGGAAGCTACCCCTGATTCAGTGTTATGCCAGCCATCTCAATCAGGTATTTATGAATATTCTGGTAAATGCGATGGATGCCTTTGATGAGCAGCCAAGGGAAGAGGATTATTTGCCAGAGATCCAGATTTCTACTTGTTGGAAACAGGAAAAGAATTCTCTCGTGATAGAGGTGGAGGATAATGGCCCTGGCATTCCTAAGGATGTAGCGGCAAATATCTTTAATCCATTTTTTACTACGAAACCTGTGGGGAAAGGCACTGGTTTGGGGCTATCGATTAGCTATCAAATTGTGACGGAAATGCACCAGGGTAAGTTGTCCTGCCAGTCTACGGTGGGACAGGGTACAACATTTTATATTGAGATTCCAGTGGCTCTTTCCTAGCTGAGTATTGCTTAGCCACCGTGCTATTTGACCACAGCATTGGTTTGCCAGTCTAGATATTACCCCGGCAGTAATTGAGTGTGTATTTTGTAGCTTACAACCCTTGTACATACTGGACTGTTGTCTAAAACTTATATTGCCGGAGTAATAGGAGCGTTGAATCTGGTTAAGTGAGACAGCTTCTGCTCAAGTCAGAATGGGCAGTGCTGCTGGTTTTTCAATACTGGCAGGTCTTGAAACCTCCCACAAAACAGGGGCGTCTTTTCGCTGGAGCAAAAATCGGGTTAAAACCAGGTCTCGATTGCTAAATAGTCGCCAAGCTTCTGCTAAATAGCATTGGTATTTATTGTAGTTTTGTACTCCCACCAAACGAATGGCTTCATCTTTATTGGCGACTAGTCGTTCGAACCAGGCGTTTAAGGTAGGTCGATAGTCATGGAGAGAATGATGCCTCACCTGTAGACCCGCTTGCTCAAAAATGTCCATATGGTGTTTTAAGGACGTGAGTTCCACACCGGGAAAGACATCTGCCCCTGCTAAAAGACGAGTTGGCAGAGTTTCGCCAAGTTGACAAAAGAAGTGGTGCACGATTCTGCCGGTGGGTTTGATTGCCTGGGCCAGGTTCTGTGCAACTGAGAGCAGCTGGGCCTTGGGAATATGTTCAACGGCCCCAATGGAGTAAATCTTATCTAGAGAGTTAGGTTCATAGGTCGCGGTGACAAAGTCTTCGAACTTAGTTTTAAAGCCATAGGTCTCTTTGATGAAGTGCATTTGCTCAGCGGCCAGGGTATAACCCACCAAATTTTCAGTATCTCCTGTAACATCGTGGATTTTTTTCATCATGCTGCCCCAACCGCAGCCTAGATCTACAATTTTTTCCCCAGGTTTAGGATCGATGAGATATAGGAGATAATTTGCCTTATTCTCTTGGGCATCTTCCAGGGTATCTGTACTATTTAAGAAGTCAGCACAGGTGTAGAACATGTACCTCTTGTCGAGGAAGAGCTGATAAAAGTCATTGGAAATATCATAATGCTTGGAAATTCCGGCAATTCTATCCAGCTGAGAGATATAGACATTGGCAATCAATCGTCTCACAAAACTGGGTGGATAGTGGGTTAATAACAACTCATAAAGGGAGGTGTCGGGTTGGGTAAATCTGCTCCAAACGGTCTGTGAGTCGAGAATTTGATCACACTGTTGTGACCAAAACATATATCTGGCATAGCTAGGCCCTCCAATCAAAGTTTGAGGGATAAGCAGAAAAAATCTCTTTAGCGTTGATAAAAAGGTCATTTTGATCCTCCCTATACTAAATGCACGTGTCTGAATTGATTTATTAGTGGGGCCACCAACGGGCAAAGGTGTTCAAAAAACAATGATGACAGACAAATCTAATAGCATTGTTGCCATTAAAAAGCATGTCCAAGTTAAGACCTGTCATTTTCTCTACAGAAAAACAACTCTAATGGACAAGGTTTATATACCGCTTATATCGCTTAATTAGTGATGCAGTACATGTCTTAAGCGATATTAAGTAAAGAATAGTAAAAAAACAGGTTTTTGGTCTTTTTGCTTTAGCTAAATCAGTAGCATTTAGTTATTTCGAGTTAAGTAAAAGCCACTTGCCGAGATTCTCTAAGCATCATGTTCTCGGGAGGTAAACGTCATACTTGGAAAGTCTTTGGTGCTTAGCTGTTTGCATCGACATTGCTGATTCAGGGGATGACACTGTCTGTTGTAGTAGTATTTACGTGCGTTTTCTCAGCTAAATTCATGCTGAAGATCAGCAGCGTTATCAAAGCCAGCACTGGTTTATAGCTGGAAGTTTCCATTTTAGAAAGTATTTAGTAAGAGTTTTGATAAATGAATAAGACTACTTCTACAGGGTTTATCCCTCAGTCGGTCTACGCAAAAAAACTGCGGCCACTCCTACCAAAGGATGCATTTCAACCTGACCCAAGCAAATTAGTAATTCTATTTATTAATATGGCTATTTTGCTGTTGGGGTGGAGCATAGCATCATATTTAGACCGGTGGCCCAAGGCGCTACTCTGGCTATATTTGCCATGTTCATTGGTGATGGCTAACTGTGTCATCCTCTTAGCATTTCTCGGTCACGATTTGATGCATGGGAGTGTGATTCGCAGAAAGAGATTGGTTTATATTACGACGTTATTTAGTCAGTCTGTCCTTTGGATCCCACCTACATTGTGGAAAAATATTCATAATCGAGTACACCATAATAAAACCAATTCGTTGGAAGACCCTGATCGCAACTATCTTTACGAAGAACCTAATGCCTTTGGAAAATGGGCTCAAGATTTTTTGGTTCCCTCTTCTACGGTGACGCTTCCAGGCTTGCTGCTAGGGATGGCTATCGCCTGGGGTGTATACGGCTGTCGCCATTTAATAGCAGTGTTATTTTTTGACCAAAAAGACTGTCCCCACGTGACAGCCCAGGTTTCGGTTAAACCTGGAGAAAGACATGCGATCGCAGCCGAATTTATTTTCATACTACTGCTTCATTTCAGCATTTTAGCCTATCTACACTTTAATCCTCTCAAGCTAATCCTGGCTTATTTTTTGCCCATTGGCTTGGGCTATGCAGGGATGATTTTCTATATTTACACCAACCACATGTTTTGTCCTATGACCAGCGTCAATGATCCGTTGGTAAACAGTGTTTCTGTAAAGGTGCCAAAGTTTTTAGATCTGATTCACTTCAATTTCTCGTACCATGCGGAGCACCATATTTTTCCGGGGCTTAACTCTGATTACTATCCGCTTGTTAGAGAATATCTGGCTCAGCTGTATCCTGAGCGCATGGGGTATGTAGTATGTGCTAAAGAGGCTTGGCGCTTGTTGTTGACTACACCGCGCCATTACCTGGATGAGACCACGTTTACAGATTTGACCGGAAAAATGCGCGTGCCCTGTCCGTTTTAAGCCTTGATTAGGACTTTTTTAAGCTCTACGGCCCAGAAAATAATTGTGCCAAGCAGGAGTGCGATCGCAATTTCCTGACCACTCAATGCCACCGTTGAGAAAAACACCTGACATACCGGCACATAAATCACCACCAGCTGCAAACAGAAGGTCAACAGCACCGCTCCCAACAGCTTTGTATTCGATAGGAGTCCGATCCGGAATAACGATTCCGATGAGGACCGTACGCCTTCCGATAAAGCAATACGGGAAAACGCTAGTGTGGTAAATACCATGGTCTGCCAGGCTGGGTTGTCCGCGCGCCAGTAGCCATGGGCCACCAGGATCAACACAACTCCCAGCAGCAACCCAATCCAGAGAATATCAGTGCCCATACCCCGACTAAAAATATTCTCATTGGGGCGGTGGGGTGGGCGTCTCATGACCTGGCGTTCGGCTGGCTCAAAGCTCAGCGCCAGGGCCAACAACCCATCTGCAATCAAATTAATCCACAAAATTTGAATGGGCACCAGGGCAATCGGCATGCCCAGAAATGGCGTCACCAACAACAGCCATAGCTGGCCTACATTTCCTGCCAAAGTGTACTTAATAAACTTGCGAATGTTTTCATAGATTACCCGGCCTTCTCTCACCGCTGCCACAATTGAGGCAAAGTTGTCGTCCTGCAGGACAATGTCCGCTGCCTCTTTAGCGACGTCGGTGCCCGTAATCCCCATGGCTACACCAATATCCGCTTGTTTAAGGGCTGGAGCATCATTGACGCCATCTCCGGTCATGGCCACAATGTGACCGTGCTGCTGCAGGGCCTGCACAATTCTTAGCTTGTCTTCAGGGGTGACACGGGCATAAACGCTAGTCTTGGTAGCAGCGGTTTCGAGGGTCTCAACGGGCATGGTGCTGAGATCTTGCCCGGTCAGTATAGTCCCATTAGCAATGCCTAAATCCTGGGCAATATGTTGGGCGGTGAGGGGATGGTCACCCGTAATCATAACCACCTGAATACCAGCGGTTTGACACAGGTCAATGGCGTCTTTTACTTCTGGGCGAGCGGGGTCCATCAGTCCCAACATGCCGAGAAACACCAGCTGCTGTTCTAGCTTGTCTGGGACTGTCGCTATGGGTCGAAAGGCTACTCCAAGTACTCGTAACCCCTGGTCAGCCAGTTGGTCGTGGGCTTTATAGATCTGCTGACGTCGCTCATCGGTGAGCACTTGCACCTGGTCATCTAGCCAGACCCGGTCTATTGTATCCATCAAACTGTGGAGTGCCCCTTTACTAAAGACAGCCGCAGTTGTGTTATTTGGGACCACCTGTTGCCACATCTGTTGCAATGCTCCTGGCAGTAGTTGCTCACAGCGGTGACAGGTGGTCATGCGTTTACGCTCGGAGTCAAAGGGGACCTCATCTACACGAGGCCAGCGTTGATCCAGCTTAGATTTGGGCAGGCCCACCTGGGCGGCAGCAGTGACCAGGGCGGTTTCCGTAGGGTCGCCAATGGCGTCTTTGCCATCTAAAGACGCATCGTTACACAGGGCACCGCCCAACAGCAACAGATTTAGGGCAGGATTATTAATAATGGCCTCATCCGACATGCCCACCTGCTGTCCGGCGGTATCCAACACGGTTACCGTCATCCGATTTTCAGTCAGGGTGCCGGTTTTGTCAGAACAAATCGTTGTGACTGAACCTAGAGTTTCCACCGCTGGTAGATGGCGAATCAGAGCATGGCGCTTCAGCATGCGTTCTGCGCCCAGGGCCAGCGCAATGGTGACCACGGCGGGTAGTCCTTCGGGCACAGCGGCGACGGCGACGCTGACGGCGGTGAGCAGCATCCGTCGCAGAGGTTCTCCCTGCAACAGTCCCATGGCAGCAATCACCAGAGAAATGGCAATGGCCCCCGCCCCGAGGGCTTTACCCAACTGAGCCAGACGCTTTTGTAGAGGGGTGGCTTCGGTTTCCACCGACTGCAGCATGCGGGCAATGTGACCAATTTCAGTACCCATGCCGGTTTCGGTAACCATAAAGGTGCCGCGACCACGGGTGATAGTGGTGCTGTGGTAAACCATATTGCACCGGTCGCCCAGGGGTTTTTCCTCGGCAAAGATGGCGGTGGCCTGTTTGTCCACGGGGACAGATTCGCCGGTCAGGGCAGATTCTTGCACCTCTAGGTTGGCGGTTTCAATTAATCGACCATCGGCGGGGACAACGTTGCCCGCTTCTAGCAACACCAGATCGCCGCGGACCACGGATGCCATGGAGCATTCCTGCACCTGGCCGTTGCGGCGTATGCGCACGGTCGGCACGGCCAATTCTTTGAGGGCTGCCAGGGCCCGCTCAGCCTTGCGTTCCTGGCGAAATCCCAGGGTGGCGTTAAAAATGACAATGGCAAGAATTGCGATCGCATCGCGTAAATCCCCCACTATCCAGGAAATAATGGCCGCCACAATCAACATCACCACCAGCGGCTCACTGATCTGTTCCCACAGCACTTGCCAAGGAGACTTGCCCTTAGCCGCAATTAACTCATTCGGTCCATCTCGCAATAGCCGCTGGTGGGCCGCTTCGGTGGTTAATCCGTTATCTAAATGGCTGTTAACCTGCCGTGCTACTACATCGGCTTCAAGTTGATACCAGTGACTCACAGTTGTTGACCATTGGGGTAAGTGTTGAAACCAAATTTTTCCACCCGACAAGGTACTAGTGTAACGCCCCTAATCGGAGTGGTTTATGCCCTTGGGGAGAGAATAAAAAGCTTCAGCGGATATGCAGAATCCACTGAAGCTTTTTGCTTACGATTTGATGGGCTTATTAGAGGGTTTTAATTAGTCCTGATAGAGCAAAATTGACTGGTCGGGTTCAATTACCACCACGGTTGGCGCGGTTACATTACCAACAACGACGCCAGCAGCAGCACCGCCCAAAATCTCTAGGAAGTCAGCATCGCCTAGGACTTCACCAATAATTAGACCCCCAGCAGCACCAATCGCTGCATCTTCAATGATGTCATCCGTGTCAGTTTGCCGAGGATCCTTCTGATCGGTGAGAGGCTCAGAGGTGGCGCTGATATCAAAAATGCGATCGCCTACTTCTGCTGAATCAGCTACATAGCGTAAGCCACCATCAACAGGTTCAAACTGTCCCCGAATGATGGTGCCCTCTGGCAAGAACCGATCGCCTACGGCCGTACGGTTTTCCAGGAGCAGATTGTACTCATGCGCCTCATCTTTATTGAGATAGAGAGTTTCGTCACTACGGATAACAGTACTCAGCGTTTGGGTTGTTTGGGCAACAATAACGGGTGCGGTCGGCTCAACAGTGGTCTCCTGAGCCAGAACGGGACTGACACTGAGAGAAATGAGCGTACTCGCAATTGCAATAGCTTTCATGGTGGATCACCCCACTGGTTACATTGGCCTGTTCTACTATCAGTGTCTACTATAAATATGAACAATCCATGAGTATGGGGTTGTTAATTTATAAGTTGAAAGGGATAACAATCCCACAGAAAAACCAATAGTTCGAACAAATTGATTAAACCAACCCCTAATAGAAACAACACAAATAGCTATGCCAGCGTGTCAAGTGGCATAGCTATTTATGCCTAACGGCTCTTTACAGAGTGGCCAGAAATGCCCCAATCTGTTCTAGGAAACTGGGGTTGGAAGCGGCCAATACACCTCCCAGGAAACCAAACATATGACCTTCCCACGACAAGGTGGTGTTATCTGAGTCAGGCAACATGGTCCAAAACTGATCGCCGTAGAGCAGCATTACAACAAAGGCTAACCCGAGGGTCAACAGGGTTACCTCTAGATACCCCCGTGCAATTAAATAGCCCAGATAGCCAAAAATCAGGCTGCTGGCTCCCACGTGAATCGCGGAACGGCCAAACACCCAGGTCCCTAAACCGCTCACAATCAGAATCGCTACGCTCAAAGCATAGAAATTCTCGATGCCCTGCAGTAGAACCAACCAGCCCAAAATAGCAAAGGGCAAAGTGTTGGCAATTAAATGAGCGGCATTGCGATGAAGAAATGGTGAAAACAAAATGCCGAGTAACCCCATCAGCTCACGGGGGCGAATGCCCAGCAGCCGATTGAGACCACCATCTAGATAGGCAAAATTAATCACACCCACCGCCCAAGCCATCAAAACACAGTCCCGTAGGACCTTAGTCTGGGTTTGCCAGTCGATGGGTACAAACATAGAGACTATGGCTGTGCCCAAGATCATATAGATCAGGACAAGCTGCTGCTTAACCCCTGTCATCAGAGAAAACCTGCTGCTACTAACTGCTCGATTTTGAAAGTAGAGCCCCTGCTGCAATACTCCAAAGAAACTGAGTATGCTCACGTAGATAGATGATTGTACTTAACTTTACTTATGTTTTCGTTAAAAACCCACAGAAACTTTGATACTTAAATAAAAATCCATACAAATAAGCCAGTTTCTACTGACTGGTGGTTTTGCTTAGCATAGGTGCTTGTTTTTGGTAAGTGTCTGGCGATACCGATAGCTGTGGTCTGAGATTTCCTATCAGCCGCCAATGAGTGGGAAAATATTACTAGACTTGGGCCTGAAATTAGGTACATTCCTTCAATAGTCTATTGGAGCCATGGTTGAGTATAGTCATGAGCTTTTAGGATGGAGTAGGTGGTATTCGATGCCCGCAGTCTAAATAATTCACACTTGGAAAAGGATGAACGTAAAATCGTTGGCGACGGGTCTGGGCTTCGCACTGATGGTGCTGATGGGGATGATTAGTTTTGCCGCCCCCGGTTGGGCATACATACAGGACGATGTGGACATGCTGCTAGAGCTTAAGGACTGTCCGGTCTGTGTGCTTAATGAAGCGGATCTCTCTGGGGAAGATTTTTCCCAAGTAAATCTTAAGGTTGCAGAGCTAACGGCTGCCAATTTAAGCAATACCAATTTGCAGGACGCTAACCTGATGCTGGCGGAACTGCAGGATGCGAATCTGAGCAATGCCAACTTGACTGGAGCTGAAATGAACGGGGCTCGTCTGCAGGGGGCCAACCTGAGTGGCGCAGATCTGAGCGGAGCTATTCTGACCCAGGCCAATATTGATGGGGCCAATCTCCAGGGGGCCAATCTCCAGAATGCCGAATTAACAGCAGCGGTGATTGGCAACGCTGACTGGCGTGGAGCCAACCTTAAAGGAGCCAATCTGCGCGGTGCCACCTGGGCCGATGCGGTTGTCTGTGACACGGTGCTGCCTGACGGTTCCGTTGGCGATCGCAACTGTTAATCGTACTTGCCACACCATGAGTCAAATTACCCTGAATATCATCGCCGTCTCAGTTTTTTCGGTGACGATGCTAATCCTGTTAGGGCCACTGCTGTCCATCTCGCCAGAGGGGCTGGCGGTGGTGACCGCAGCCCTGTTGGGCATGGTAGGCCTGGATCAGCTGGGCTGGCAGGGTCGGGGGGGAACGCTGCTGATAGATTGGCTGTCCCAGCGTTCACCGGACTATTGCGATCGCATCGTTCGCCACGAAGCAGGCCATTTCCTCACGGCCTACGTGCTGGGTATTCCCATCGATGCCTATACCCTGACCGCCTGGGAAGCCCTGCAGTCTGGTGTCGATGGCAACGGCGGTGTGATCTTTAAAACCGATGCTATTGACCGGGCCGTTGCCGCCGGAAAAATCAGCCAGAGAGAAATTGACCGCTACTGCACCGTTTGGATGGCAGGCATCGCTGCCGAAGAAATGGTCTACGGTAACGCCTTGGGCGGGCGAGAAGACCGCCTCAGACTTAACCTGCTATGGCAGCAAATGAACCGCCCCTTAGCCGAAGTCCCCCTCAAACAGCGCTGGTCCACCCTCCAGGCTAAAAACTTGATCGAAAAACAAGCCGATGCCTACGGGGTGCTGGTCGAGGCCATGACCGAACGTCGTCCTGTGAGCGAATGCTGCGACTTGATTGAACAGCATCTAAAAACAGCAGAAGTTTAAGGGGGCAGGGGTAGGCGGTTAGAACCCGAATTGATATCATGATGCGTTACGCTTCGCTAACAGCATCCTACGAATACCTACAAAACCATTGATGTTTCATTAAACTTGATGCAACATCAAACTTGATGCAACATCAGTCAGAATGGTAGAACCTGCATGGCCGATTTTTCCTTTCCTGCCGATTAATCAGCCCCTTGAACACCTAAGTCCGCCCCGCGCGCCTGCAAACAATGTCTACGTCAAAGCCTGGGTTAGAAAAATCAGTTACCACTGGCGCTGGGATTCGCCAGGCCTTTCTCAAGTTCTATGAAGATAAAGGCCATGCCATCCTGCCCAGCGCATCGCTGGTGCCCGAAGACCCGACGGTTTTGCTGACCATTGCCGGCATGCTGCAGTTTAAGCCGATTTTTCTAGGCCAGCGCAAAGCACCCAATCCTCCCCGTGCGACAACGTCTCAAAAATGTATTCGCACCAATGACATTGAGAACGTGGGTCGCACCGCGCGGCACCATACGTTCTTTGAAATGCTGGGCAACTTTAGCTTTGGCGACTATTTCAAAGAGAAAGCCGTCGATTGGGCCTGGGAGCTTTCCACCAAAGTCTATAAATTGGACCCCAAAAATCTAGTAGTCAGCGTTTTTCGTGAAGATGACGACGCCTTTGCCATCTGGCGCGATCAGATCGGTGTACCCGAAAAGCGCATCATCCGTATGGATGAAGAAGATAACTTTTGGGAATCTGGCCCCACGGGTCCCTGTGGCCCCTGCTCAGAAATTTACTATGATTTCCACCCGGAGCTAGGGGATGACGATATTGATCTCGAAGACGATACCCGGTTTATCGAGTTCTACAACCTGGTATTTATGCAGTATAACCGGGATGCCCAGGGTAAGCTGACGCCGCTGCAGGCCCAGAATATCGACACCGGTATGGGTCTAGAACGCATGGCCCAGATCCTGCAGAAAAAGCCCAACAACTATGAAACAGACTTAATTTTTCCCATCATTCAAACAGCCGCAGAGATTGCGGGTTTGGATTATTTCAAAGCCGATGAAAAGACCCAAACATCCCTCAAGGTGATCGGAGACCATGTGCGCTCCGTGGTCCATATGATTTCTGATGGCATCAAAGCATCGAATGTAGGACGGGGCTACATTTTACGACGGTTAATTCGTCGAGTAGTGCGTCATGGTCGACTGCTGGGGATTGAGGGTGCCTTTATCAATCAAGTGGCAGAAAGTGCTATTTCCCTTTGCGAGTCCGCCTATCCCGACCTGCGAGAGCGAGAAGCTATTATTAAAGTCGAATTAGAGCGCGAAGAAGCCCAGTTTCTCAAGACCCTGGAGCGGGGCGAGAAGCTGCTGGCCGAAATTCTGGAGCGCAAACCCAAACAGATTACGGGTGAAGAAGCCTTTAAGCTCTACGACACCTTTGGTTTCCCCTTGGAACTAACCCAGGAGATTGCCGAAGAAAATGGTCTCACAGTAGATGTAGACGGCTTTGAAACCGCCATGGACGCCCAGCGTGAGCGCGCCAAGAGCGCCCATGAAACCATTGACCTGTTGGCCCAGGGCAGCCTTAGCCAGCTCGGCATCGACTCTACGAACTTCCTTGGCTACACCGACGTCACCAGCCAGAGTATGGTGAAGGCGATTTTGGCCAATGGCGAAACCGTCGAAGCTGCTGAAGCCGGGACCGAGATACAGCTAGTCCTGGATAAAACCCCCTTCTATGCCGAGTCCGGTGGCCAAATCGGCGACCGGGGATTTCTTTCAGGCGATAGCCTGGTGGTGCGCATTGAGGATGTACAAAAAGATAACAATCTATTTATTCACCTCGGTCGGGTGGAGCGCGGCACACTGAATGTCGGCGATAGCCTCAGCGCTCAGATTGACCGGGCCTGTCGTCGTCGCGCCCAGGCTAACCATAGCGCCACCCACCTGCTCCAGGCAGCGCTGAAGAAGCTGGTGGACGACAGCATTTCCCAGGCTGGTTCGCTGGTGAGCTTTGACCGGCTGCGGTTTGACTTTAACTGTCCGCGGGCACTGACGCCTGATGAGGTGCAGCAGGTAGAAGCCCAAGTCAATACGTGGATTGCCGAAGCCCACGATGCCCAGGTGGACGTCATGCCCATTGACGATGCCAAGGCCAAGGGCGCTGTTGCCATGTTTGGCGAAAAGTATGGCGATGAAGTCCGGGTGATCGATTTCCCCGGTGTTTCCATGGAGCTATGCGGTGGTACCCATGTGGGCAATACTGCTGAGATTGGTGTATTTAAGATTATTGCGGAGTCCGGCATTGCCGCTGGCGTGCGTCGAATTGAAGCGGTGGCCGGTCCAGCAGTGCTGGAATACCTGAACGTGCGCGACCAGATCGTCAAAGAGCTGAGCGACCGGTTTAAGGCAAAGCCCGAGGAACTGGTGGACCGGATTACCAACTTGCAGGGTGAACTGAAAGCCACCCAGAAAACCCTGGATGGCCTCAAATCGGAGTTGGCACTGCTGAAGTCTGACCAGCTATTAGACCAGGCGATTACCATAGGTGACTTTCAGATGCTGGTGGCCAATATGGGCGAAGTAGATGCTGACTCGCTGAAGACAGCAGCGGAGCGGCTATTGCAAAAGCTGGGCGATGGTGCTGTGGTGCTGGGGTCGATGCCGGCAGCAGGCAAGGTGAGTCTGGTGGCGGCCTTTAGTAAACCGGTGATGGAAAAGGGTCTGAAGGCTGGCAAGTTTATTGGCGGTATCGCCAAGATTACCGGCGGCGGCGGCGGCGGTCGGCCGAACTTTGCGCAAGCGGGCGGTCGGGATGCATCGAAGTTGCCCGAGGCATTAGCTGCCGCGAAGGCGCAGTTACAGGAAACGCTAGCGTAGGATGCAATGCATCGCACCATTCCCAGGAGGCGTTTCAGTGCGGGTTGGCCATTAGCGCCAGCGCTCGAAACCTACTCCGTCTGATCGGCCCCTCCCAAGAGAGGATGTAGTTGGTAATTTTTAAGATTAAAAATTTACTTCTTATGGAATCTCTATCTACTCCCATAAATGCCTTTACAGCATTGGCTATGCAGCTAACGTCTGATGCGGTTAACCGAACGAGTAACCCGTCTGAAGCACGAGCGATTATGGAGGGTGCGATCGCAAAACTAGGTCCACAAATTGCTGCTGCTCGCGCCTTTATCGGTGCCGACTGTCGTCTAGTGCTGCTGCCAGAATATTGGCTTACCGGCTTTCCCATGGGAGAATCTCTCACGGACTGGGGGACTAAGGCCTGTCTGACCATGGATGATCCAATCTACGAGGCCCTGGGGGCGATTGCCCAAAAGCAAGGAATTTTTCTGGCGGGCAATGCCTACGAACTGGATCCCCATTTTCCCGAACTCTACTTCCAGAATTGTTTTGTGTTGGATCCTTCAGGGGATATGGTGTTGCGATATCGCCGCATCAATTCGATGTATGCCCCCACTCCCCATGATGTATGGGACAAATATCTGGATATCTACGGCATTGAAGGAATTTTTCCGGTGGCTAAAACCGCCATTGGCAACCTGGCTGCCGTCGCCTCCGATGAGATTCTCTTTCCCGAGGTAGCCCGTTGTTTAATGTTGCGAGGAGCTGAGATTTTGCTCCATCCTACCTCCGAAGTGTACGGTAACGCTCGGACCCCTAAAGAAGCAGCTAAAGTCTCTCGGGCCGTGGAAAATATGATGTACGTGGTCTCGGCCAATACCGCTGGTATCGCCAATACGCCAATTTTAGAAGCCTCAGTGGATGGGGGCTCGAAAATTATTGACTACCGGGGAATCATATTGGCAGAAACGGGATCTGGAGAGAGTATGGCCGCCTATGGCGATATTGACCTGGACGCTCTGCGTCGCTATCGGCAGCGACCCAGTATCAAAAACCTACTGTCTCGACAGCGGTTGGATGCCTATACTACACTCTATAATCAGTTTTCCATTTATCCTGCCAATTCTATGGCAGCCGGTGGTGTGGAACGCAGCCATTTTGTCGCTACCCAGAAAACAGCCCTTGAACGGTTAACGCAGTTGGGAATAATTTGACATGGTCACTACCATCGCCGTGAGAAATCCCCGCACGGGTAGCCTGGATTATGAGATTACTCCACCCACGCCAGAACAGCTAACTGCCACTTGTGAGCATCTGCGCCAGGGCCAGCAAGATTGGCAAACCAAAGGGTTGAGCTATCGGATTGAGACCTTACAGGCATGGAAACAGGCATTGCTGGCCCGCAAAGACGCTTTGATTCAAGCGCTGGTGACAGATACGGGCCGACTCTCGGAATCGGTGTTGGAGGTGGACTCATTTCTATCAGGGTTAGACCGCTGGTGTCGGCTAGCCCCGGACCTGATCGCACCTGCACCGGCCAAAACGGCCACCATTCCATTTATCCAGCTGCGGCCCCAGTTAGTCCCCTACGGTTTGGTGGGGGTGATCAGCCCCTGGAATTTACCCCTGTTGCTATCCACCATTGATACGGTTCCGGCCCTCTTAGCGGGCTGTGCCGTGATTGTTAAACCTAGTGAAATTGCCCCTCGATTTATTCGGGTGATGATGGATGCGATCGCAGCTGTTCCCAATCTCCAATCTGTTCTCACCTACATCGAAGGTGCGGGTGAAACCGGTGCAGCCTTAATTGACAGGGTAGACTTGGTTTGCTTTACCGGCAGTGTCGCCACCGGTAAAACCGTTGCCATGGCCGCCGCCAAACGCATGATCCCTGCCTTTCTAGAGTTGGGCGGCAAGGACCCTGCCATTGTGTTAGCCTCCGCCGATGTGGACCAGGCGGCTACTGCACTCCTGTGGGGGTCGGTGGTGAATGCGGGGCAGTCCTGTTTGTCCATTGAACGGATTTATGTGGATAAGCGGGTTTGCGATCGCTTCGTCGAAACCCTGGTAGACAAAGCAAACCAGCTTAACTTGGCCTATCCAGACCCCAGCAGTGGCCAAATCGGCCCCATAATCGCTGAAACTCAAGCGGCCCTGATCAAAATCCATCTACAAGACGCCCTGGATAAAGGAGCCATGGTCCAATGTGGCGGCACCGTTGAAGAACTGGGTGGCGGCCTGTGGTGTCGTCCCACGGTGCTTACCCAGGTAAATCACACCATGGCCGTGATGACGGCAGAAACCTTCGGGCCAATTATGCCCGTAATGCCCTTCGACACCATTGCTCAGGCCATTACCCTGGCCAATGATACGGTTTACGGCCTCAGTGCGGCAGTCTTTGCTGGTTCTGCAGACGAAGCCCAAATTGTTGGCCAACAGATCCATGCAGGAGCCATTAGTCTCAATGATGCCGGATTAACAGCCCTGGTCCACGAAGGCGAGAAAAATGCCTTTAAGTTATCGGGACTGGGAGGCTCTCGTATGGGTCCAGCCTCTATTCAACGATTTATGCGTAAACAGGTCTTTTTAGCAAAGACATCCTCCATACTTGATCCGTGGTGGTTTTAGAGAGTGAGAGTTCTGTTGTCGTTAGAATGTGTTTATGAAGGCATGTCGTATTCATCATTACCATGGACCAACATCTGTTCAAGTTGATCAGATAGACGTGCCAGAGCCTGGTCCGGAGCAAGTCAGGATCCGAGTGCAAGCAGCAGGACTGAACAACTCTGATCTACAAACCACCTATGGCACTTATCAGGGATATGGGCATCAGGGGTTACCCCATATTTTGGGCCAGGAGGCTGCCGGAGAAGTTGAAGCTGTCGGCTCTAGCGTCACTGAATTTACCCCTGGAATGCGGGTCTTCGGGCATGTCAGCGGAGCCTTTGCCGAATCAGCTCTGGGGCCAGCTGCCGAACTCCTACCGCTGCCCCAAAACATTTCCTTTGAAATTGCTGCCAGTCTTCCCATCGCCTATCTCACAGCCATTATGGCCCTAGTCTGCAAAGCCAATCTGCAGGCCAGGGAATGGGTCTTAATCCACCCTGGCAGTGGTGGGGTGGGCACCGCCGCCATCCAGCTTGCACAACTGCTCGGGGCGCACGTCATTGCCACTGCCAGTTCTGACGAGAAAATAAACTATTTACAAGATTTAGGCACCAACCATGTTCTTAACCATACCACCCAGGATATTGTTACAGAAGTTCAGCAAATTACCGAAAACAGAGGTGTGCAGGTAGCCCTGGACGGTGGTGGCCAAGTCACCTTGCCACAATGTTTGGCAGCTGTTGCCAATGAGGCTCGAATTATCTCCTATGGATATACGACAGGATTGGAAGCAACCCTACCGTTAGTCAAACTTATTGGTCGCAATGTGCAGCTATTCGGCATAGCACTCTGGTATAACCAGGATTATCGAACCGCCTTAACAACTCTTCGTGACTTGGTGATTCCCGCTATTGTTAAGGGGCAAGTACAGCCTGCTATCCATCCAGTGCAGAACCTAGAGAGTGTATCGCAAATTCTGTTACAAATGGAGCAGAATCGTCTCATGGGAAAAGTTGTTATTGTTCCATAGTTTTAGATCGTTTAGTTAAATCAGGAGCTAGTCGAATGTCTACTATCCGAGAAGGAATGCCGGTTCTTACTCGACATGAAGGCAAATGGGCCGGAACTTACACAGTTATTGATAATGATGGCAAGATTCTCGATCAACACGAATCCCTGATCACTTGCGATTTTCCAGAAGACCAGCCCCATCCCTATTTTCAAACCAATCGCTACACCTGGGCTGATGGCAAAGTAGAAGAATATCAGTTCCCCGGCATGTACCGAGATAACAAACTCTGGTTTGACACCGAACGTATCGAAGGCAAAGCCTGGGACGCTGACGATTCCATCGTGATTCTATGGTTTGCCTACAAAGGTATTCCCAATGCCTTTGTCTATGAAATGATCCACCTGAGCAAGTGCAATAACCACCGCGCCCGCACCTGGCACTGGTTTAAAGATGGCGAAATCTATCAGCGCACACTAATCAAAGAAGCGCGAGTCAATTAACCAAATTAGGATAAACGAAACCAAATTCGAACTCAGTAACCCCGGTTTAAAGTGATTAACTTTGTAGGGGCTTTGCCTTGTGCAAGCCCTGCAACACCTGAAGCAACGAGTCAGGATTCCGTATCAAATAGCATGTGAAATTAATCCCTCGAGACACCCCATGACCAAACCAATCAAACGAGCCTTTCTAGATACCGCCGATGGCCAAATTCACTATCGCATTGGGGGTGAAGGCGAACCTCTCCTCTTACTGCACATGAACCCCCGTAGCAGCGATGAATTTCGAGAACTGATGCCCATTTTGGGACAACACTATCAGGTAATTGCCATGGATGCTATGGGCTTTGGCGATTCCGATAAACCCCCAAGAATGTACACGATTTACGACTATGCTAAAACCGTGATAGCGTTGCTGGATGAATTAGGCATTCAAACAGCTAATATTTTTGGTAATCATACCGGTGCATTTATTGCAGGAGAAGTTACTGCAGCTCACCCTGAGCGGGTCAACAAACTGATTTTAGGTAATGTTCCTGGCTTTGGTGAGCAGGGCAAAGCCAGACTCATGGAACTCTTTGAGAAGGGTTTTAAGATCAAAGACGACGGCTCCCACCTAATGCAAAGATGGCAAGCCCGTTCCCGTTATATAGGCACATCTGATTTAAACCATCGCTGGGTGTTAGACGACCTCAAGTGTTTTGGCCATCCCCTATACGCCGTCTGGGCTGTTGCCCAATACTGCATGGAAGCCGAGGAAAGATTAAAACAAATCAAATGCCCCACCCTGATCTTCTGGGGTTTGGATGATGTAAAAGAGTTCGAAAGGCTGGGACTCTCCAAACCAGAAGACAGATTTTTTGTTAATCAGGCAATCCCCCATGGCAAAGTAGTGGATTTTCCTGAGGGAACCATCTGTATGATGAATCAGATACCCGAAGAAATCGCCGAGATAGTGCTTGACTTCTTGAATGGTTCAGCTTAATGCAGCGCTTTTAGGGACTAGCTTACCAGCACCGCTGTACACTTAATCTCGACAATCAGCCCTGGTGTAGACAAGGCAACAATACCCATACCAGTCCATGTGGGGAAGTTCTTTGTAAAATAACGATCTTTTACCTGGATAAACAACGGCAAGTGGGGAATCTTTAAATCCTGTGGATTTTCTATCGGGGTATCCACAACATGATACGTAATCATTTCCACCACATCATTAAATGTGGCTCCTGCTGCTGATAGAACCTTTTCCACATTCTTAAATGCCTGGTCAAATTGGGCTTCTATGCCCTCAACCACCTGCATATTTTCATCTCTTCCCACTTGCCCTGCAATATATAAAGTATCTCCCACCTTTATCCCAGGACAATAGCGATATTTTTCGTATAGGATTTCCATTCCTTCAGGAATTATAATTTCGCGCTTCGTACCCATACCAAAATCCTCACAATGGTCTCTAATGGTTGAATTGTAATAATTGAATTGATTATAAGCGGTGCCTTGGGAAACAATTTAAGCTGGGAAATATCGACTAAATAGGGAGTCAGGAGTCAGGATACAGAAACTTACTGGCTCCTGACTTTTAATACCTGACCACTTCATTAGAAAAACATCTCGCTTTGAGTTGATACACCAAAAATATGGCAAGAAAGCACATTGAGTTTATACAGTCGCAGACTATTCAGTCTCAAGACTTGAAGGTAGAGGGATTGCCCACCGGTGCCAGCACACGAATTCTCAGCATCGATCCTGAAACCGGAGACTCCAGTGAATTGGTCAACTGGGACAAAGGCTGGGAGATCGATTCCGGTTATTTCACCTGTAACATCGAAATTTTTGTTCTCAGTGGTCGGATACAGATTAGGCAATTTTGTCTGGAGCC
Source organism: Cyanobacteria bacterium P01_F01_bin.13 (assembly GCA_039191365.1). GTDB lineage: Bacteria > Cyanobacteriota > Cyanobacteriia > Phormidesmidales > Phormidesmidaceae > Leptothoe. Next base: position 29,173 of record JBCCXQ010000024.1, read on the forward strand.
CTATACCTATGGCTTTTTCCCAGCAGGTGTATGTATGGAAGCCTGGAGCGTTGAGGAAAATACAACAGTTTTATGGATGCCCACCTCCCATCCTCAGTTTGTCAATGCTTCCCAATCTTTGCTCGATGCTAAACAACATCTCTACATTCCTTCGTTGAGTTCAGAACAGCTACCCTGGCAACCAACGTTAACTCCTGGGTTTCCACCAGGTGCCATGAGAAAAACCCTAAGAATGGATCCCGAAGGTGGCCGAAGTACCTGGCTACTGGGGTGTTTGCCTCAATTTGTAGAGCCTTTTTCAGAATATCATCCGACTCCTGAGGAAGAATTTGTTCTTCAGGGGAGTATCACTACTCAGGCCGGTCGCATGACCCCAGGATGTTATTTTTGGCGTCCAGCCTTTATTCCTCATGCCCCTTCTTATACAAAAACAGGTTACTTTGCCTTGGTACGTGGCGGGAACCCCCACATTTCCCATCGTCCATGGATACCGCCGTTTCAGACTCACTATCCCTGGGAATGGAATCATGGAAATGTAAAGCATAGCTATTGATGTGAGGTTCCAAATCTGCCGCCTGATAATACAGCAGTGTATTAAAAGTTCAAACCCAGCACTTAAGACAACTCGTAGCATTTGCTAGAGATATAACATCAGCCTATCACTTTTAACGAACTTTAATATTTAAAGCTGCATATCTGAACGTTGAAGGCCGTATATCTATTATATTTTAGTGCTTAACAAAGCACAATAAATACATCAATAAGGCTGTGAGTCAAGATTTATATATTCAATTTATCTAATACTAATAAATTTGAACACATAGGCGACCTTTCTCTATATTGAAAAAAACTCCAAAAGATTTACATAGAGATGATTTCCAAAAAAAATAACAATAAATTCAGAGTAAACTTTTTGTTGTTTTTTGATGACAAAATTTATGCAAACTTCTATTAGTCGTCAATGATAAGTATCAAAAAGCATCAAACTACTCTGGTAGACTGTACGTGTGTGTGTACCTTCCTGGATCGATACGAGCTATGAATTTAGCTAAAGCAATAGCTAAGGATCTTGCTATCCTCTTTATTAAAACTGCCTGGGAAAAAAGTGTAGAGGAGATTTCTCCTCATATCCAACTTCAAATATTTAAAGCATCAAATCGATATATTAGAAATTATGCTAGACGTCATGGCAGACTCAAGGTTTTGGGAATGTCTAGACCTGTTTCTCTTGAAAGAGTATATACGACTGTTCAGTTACTAGATAAACAAGAAATTCTCCTTAACTATGCCACAGTTGAAGCCTTGGAAAAAAATTATCGTCAAGGTACAGACAGATGGATTGAAGATACAAAGAAAAGTAGACAGATAGGTATTGATGTAGCTAATCGAGAGCAATACTTAACTGTGCTTGGCCAACCAGGTGTTGGAAAGTCTACATTTCTACGGAAAATTGGGCTGGAGGCATTGAAAGGACGACATGGTAAATACAAACATATATGTTTTCCTGTTTTTTTAGAGCTTAAACGATTCGATGGGCTTGATTTAAACATTGAGGAACAGATTGCTAAAGAGCTTGAAATTTGTGGCTTTCCAAATGCGGAGGCTTTCACAAAAAAATCATTGCAGCAAGGTAAATTATTGGTATTGCTAGATGGCCTCGATGAAGTACCTACAAAGAAGTTAACTAATGTTATTCATGAACTTAATGATTTCTTTGATAAACACTTTAAAAATCGATTTATCGCTTCCTGTCGTATAGCAGCCTATAAAGGATACTTCAAAAGTTGTACTGATGTTGTCGTTGCCCCATTTAATAGAAAACAGATTAAGCAATTTATCGATAACTGGTTTCAAACAGAGCTTGACATACAGCAGAATACTGCTAATAAATGTTGGGAATTGCTGCAAAGAGCAGAAAATGCAGCTGCGATGGAATTGGCACAAACTCCTTTATTGTTAACTTTTCTTTGCCTTGTTTATGATCGCTCCCAAAGCCTATCTGACAACCGTAGTAGATTATACAAGAAAGCATTAGATATATTGTTGGAGGAATGGGCATCTGAAAAGCGTTTACAGCATGACATGATTTATCAAGGGTTACACAGTGAGTTAGAAAAAGTACTCTTATCAGAATTTGCCTATGAAAAATTTACTGGGGATCAATTGTTTTTCTCAAAGGGGACAATTATTGATCATATAGCGAACTTTCTTAAGGACACTCTGGATGCTCCAGAGAGTCTTAACTGTAAGGAAGTGCTTAATGCGATTGAGGTGCAGCAAGGAATACTAGTGGAAAGAGCAGAGGATGTTTACTCTTTCTCCCATTTAACAATTCAAGAGTTTTTGGTGGCAAGATACTTAGCGAAAGATCTCCGTAAACTTAATATGTTAGTCTCCTCAGTCAGATTTTTAGATAGCCGTTGGCAGGAAGTTTTTTTATTAGCAACAGGATTACAAGATTCTGCTGACAATCTTTTATTGGAAATGGAAAAAGCTACGCATAAGCAAGTAAAAACAGAAGGACTTAGACGCCTCATTCGCGTCCTTAGTCAGCAAGCTAATAGTGAGATAGAGGGAGATGGTAAACTAGCTGCTAAACGTGCTCTATGCATAGCGTTTTTCTTGAAACATGCCTCTAGTTATAGCTATGAAGTATCTGATAGAGTAGTGCTAGAAAGTTTTTGCGAAAAGGCTCAATCACTGAGTCAACTTATAGATAATAGTAGTAGCCTAAAATATGTTTCTGTTCGGACTTTTGACCCTGAGATCTCTATTTCTTTAGAGGAACTTAGTGGCTTGAATAATTACTTAACTTCGACTCTTGTGATGGTGAGATGTAGGCAAGCAGCGCTTCGTGTATCACCAAAAGTATGGCATCAAATTGAGAGAAGAATGCTAACAGTACCTGAGCAAATGCCATTCTTTCCGGCTTTTACACCACGATAAGTAAAATTGAATTCGGTTGTGCCAGCTTAAACAATATTTTCTCTAGAGCTTAGTCAAACAGCTAGCTCCTATACTTTTCAGAACAGCATTTAAAGACATCTGACCTTGCTGAGTTTAAGGCCAGATGCTGTCAAGTTTGAGAGAGCGCAGAATCTGAAGGCTTTGAGGACAAAACTAATGAGGTTAAACGCAGATGTTTCTATCTTCCAAATGATTGAATGAGCTATATACAACGTTTCAAACGCCACCGCTCAGGCTGAAAACAACTTAAAGTAAATCGACTGCAGTGTTTCCTTAATAGGAAATGCGATGTAGGTCAGCGGATTAATCGTGACAACAATGTTGCGAATATCCCGTTTGGCCAGGGCAACAATGGCACCCGCCACCCAATCAGCCGACATTACCCCGATAGGATTCAGGTTGCTCTTAAACGGCCCCAGAACCAGCTTACGAATCACACAGGGAGAATCTTGACGTCGCAGGGTGATCAAATCTCCCAACAGCCGTTTTGAAGTCTCATAGAGAGGACTAAAGGCCGGATTGACCTCAGCTTCGGAGGTATTAATCCAGACCTCCTTAGTAGCAGGCCCCAGCCGATCGTCTACGGTTTCTAAAAACGCCTCCATCAGTCGCCAGGCCGACAGCGCATTCACCTCTAGAGACTTAGCGATGGCATCCGCTGTACGCTCCCCATGGACATTCACCCCATGGTTAATCACCAGAATGTTGACCCGGTTGAGAACCTGTTTCAGTTCCTGCTCCTGCCCCGTATGCCAGGGCACCACCTTAAATGCCCCCTCAATTACCGCATCGGCTGACCGCGTCAGAGCAATAGGTTTAGCACCTTGAGCCGCCAGTCGTTTGATCAAAGCGCGCCCCAGAGTACCCGATGCTCCCGTCACAGCGACGGTTTTTCCCTTGAGAGAGAGAGCTGTGCCCATAACCTTATCTGAAATGGTGAAGTAGCCTGCATAGTAGGCCGTGGTTTCATCAAAGTGGTGTCGCCAATGGTAAGTGCGGTTGACCAGCCATAGCCCCGGCAGTGTCTTTAGAGGACCCGGCTCGTGGGTAAGGTCGGTGGCGTGGAGTAGCCCCTGCGATCGCAACAACGCGGCCCCAAGAAAACCAGCCCCATAGAGAAATCCTAACCAAAATCCCCAAAGAGGGGTGACGATTGCCACCGCTGCCATGGTCGCCATCATCACCAGGGACTCTGGAACATCGTTATAGAGCTGAGCCTTTTGATAAAGCTCCACACTCACAGGCGTAAAATCTTTTCGATAGGCCTTGTGATGCCAGTTGTGTAGCTTCATCAGCGGTGGCCAAAGATGGCTGGCCACATGGTAGCTATCCCGCACCATTTCCACCGCAAATATAGACACCAAACCCCACAGACCTTGCAGTAACCAGGCCATTTCTAGATGTGCATCTGCCACAGGCTTAAACCTCTACGGTGACACCGCGCCAGAAGGCAACATATCCCTTAATATTTTTGGCAGCTTCTTTGGGATCTGCGTAGTACCAAGCCGCATCCTTATTTTGCTGGCCATCTACTTCCACAGTGTAGTAATTGGCCAGCCCCTTCCAGCCGCAGGTTGTTGTTGTATTGCTGGGCTTAAAGTAGTCCATGTTCAGGGCTTCAGGGGGAAAATACTGATTGCCCTCAACGACTTCACAGCTGTCACTTTCAGCTAACACAGCCCCATTCCAGGTTGCCTTGGGCATCGCTCATGTCTCCCTAAATATTGCGATTTGTTTCGTCTTTGATGGTAAATCTTAATCGAACTGGAGGGAAGGGGCGTGGTGAATGGTGAATCAGGTAACGTTTTGTCGCATCCGCCACTGCTGCTCCAGATACTGAATAATTTTGCTAGCCACATCAATGTCGGTGGCCCTTTCAATGCCTTCTAAACCGGGGGAAGAGTTGACCTCGATGACTACGGGACCCTGGTCGGCCCGCAACAGGTCCACCCCCGCGACCTTAAGCCCCATGGCGTTGGCTGCACGCACAGCCGTATCCCGTTCTTGAAGGCTGAGCTTGACCCAGCGTACCGTTCCACCTCGATGAATATTAGAGCGAAATTCACCGGGAGCCCCCTGCCTCTTCATCGCGGCAACCACCCGGTTGTTGACCACAAAGCAACGCAGGTCTTGACCTTTCGCTTCTTTGATAAACTCCTGCACTAGAATATTCGCATCCAACCCTCGAAATGCCTCGATTACTGATTTAGCGGCCTGATAGGTTTCTGCTAACACCACCCCAATCCCCTGGGTCCCCTCCAGCAGTTTAATCACCAAGGGGGCTCCCCCTACTAGCTCAATCACCCCTTCAGTATCTTTGGTGGAGTGGGCAAACCCGGTTACCGGCAGACCCACTCCTTCTTTGGACAGCAACTGCAAACAGCGCAGCTTATCGCGGGAACGAGAAATCGCATCAGAGCTATTAGCGCTCAGAACACCCATCATTTCAAACTGACGCACCACTGCTGTGCCATAAAAAGTGTAGCTAGCCCCAATCCGGGGGATCACAGCATCGATATCAGTAACTGGAGCACCCTGATAGATCAGCCGGGGACTATCTGCCGTGATATCGATGTAACAACGCATGTGGTCAATTATTTTAATAATATGGCCACGTTTGTTGCCTGCTTCCAGCAACCGACGTGTAGAGTACAAAGACGCATCGCGGGACAGCACAGCGATTTTCATAGGAGGCTCACGATTGGGTAGAGACACCAAAATGACCTATTGATACCTATGATTCCATAATTCCTTCTCCTTCCTCGACCTCTCCCTGACCGCTCTGCAAAAATGAGTGTCCCGAATCCACTAGAAATCGATCGCGAATTGCCTGGCGACCCAGCAGCATCCGAAATCCCATCACATCGCGATTGGTCAGTGTAAGCTCGATAGGCCAGGTTGCGCCGCCTAAAGAGACCGTCGTCAATACAACTGGCCGCTGTTCCTGGTGCCCCCCCGAATCTGTCACTGTCCGTTGGCACAGTAGTTTTGCCTCGGTCTGCACTAGTCGCCGATCGTCATGTTGCACAGGGGCAATGTGAAATCGCACCTTGGCAATACCATCCACGTCAAACTGCTCGATATTGACAGCGTGAATTGAGGACGACCGAGCCCCCGTATCCACCTTTGCCTTAATGCTGGTAATGCCAAATTCAGGCAAAATCACCCACTCACGCCACCCAATCAGTGGCAACCGTTGGGAATTCATCTATTCCCTTATCTCCAGAATGTGCAGACCCCTAACGTCTTTCAACAAGGAAGCAAATCGCGTTCATATTCCACCATGAACACGTTGGAATATAAGTTGGCAATAATTTGTTTACCTTCTTGGGTCAGAGCTAGATACCGCAAACTATTGTGGACATAGTGATGGACAACATTCCAATAAAACTTGGGGTAGTTGCTACGTAAGTCGTGGGGAGTTTGATAGTTTAAATCTTTATTTTGACCCGTTTCTTCAAACTCATAGAAGAGGGCACTAATTTTTTTGAGGTAGCGAGGATCGCTGAGCTGACCGATTAAATCCGCTGCCCGAATCAACCCTGGATAGTTGAGCGTATCCTGGTGATCTTCTTCTTTGGGGACCGGAAATCGAGTCAGCTCAATGTTCGCTTTGATTTGCATAGCATCAATGCGCTCATTATTGCCAAACCGCTCCTCTACAAATAGTTTGCCACGATCCACATGGTACGGCGTCAGGGATGCATCGGTAGCACCGGGGGGAAGCTTTATCATTTCCCCTTTACCGGTGGCATAAAGATTTTCATAGTCGCGATCTTCCCGGCAAACACCCTTGACATAGCCAATGTCGTGGCAGACCAGGGAAATAATGAAATGAAGCCAGTCCTCTGCGGTGACACCCCCTTCACGGGTATGTTTTCCCCTCAAGATTTCTTGACCGACCAGGGTTACTAAAATTGTGTGCTCGACATTGTGGTAAAGCGCATCGCTATTGGCAATGTTCTCAAGAGCCATGCTACCGGCCCAAGCAATAATTTCTTCATAGTCATGGTGTAGCCCGCCATAGGTACGTCGATAGCCAAGACGCAGTTTTTCAACAAAATCAGCGATTAGGATCTCGGTGACATTGAACATGGTAAGGGCGGCTTTGATGGAAGGAAATAAATGCACGGCGTTTAAGGCTGAGCTAACGCTAACACACCATAGCTTTACCCTTACATAGCTAAAGGTACTGTTACGGAGTATTGGAATAGCCCAGGTTGCGTAGGGTTTTCTGAATAGCAATTGAGACTAGATATCCATAGCCATTACAACTAGCGGCAAAAGCAACTTTCATGGGTGCCTCTTCTGTGAGATCAGGAACCCTTAAATATTGAAGTGATCATTATTTCCTTCGGTCCCCAAACGTCCTCTATGCAAATGCCAAAACGTCTCGAAGGGAATGCTCACTCCTCAGCTGCGCGCAAGGAATAGTAGCTGGCATACCTTGGATAGATACCTGATTCGTGGAATGTACGGCAGATGGTTGTGATATCTGCAACATCCTTGAGGTCAGATTGTCAGATAAAACTGTCACTGCCTGTGATCAAAGTCATAGGCAGATACGTCATAATAAAAATGGGTTTACATTTTTTAAGATTTTCCATGCAGGGGTTGTCCTGCAGTGCAGGGGTTGTCCTGTAGTTGTTCTGGTAATTGCTAGGCTGTGACGTATCGAAACTTTCAAGACGACCCTCAAACTAAAGAATCTACCAACGGACATTACATCGGTACTGTCGCACCCAAAAAATCTGTTTTTTCAGGTGTGCGAGGTATCGGCTTTGGTCTGCTGTTAGGTATTGGTGTTTCCTTGGTGGGAGGACGGTTGCTGTCGCGTCCCCCATCTGAACCGGTTACCGAGCAGCCTACAGCGGCGGCAGCGGCTACCAGCGTGACCGTGCAGCAGCTACAAACAGCCAATATTCAGCAATCCTTAAAGGCGACAGGCACTGTTCAAGCCTTCGACTTATTGCAGATTTCCCCCCAGGTGAGTGGATTGCAGATTCGTGAGGTGCGGGTGCGGACTGGTGATCAAGTAAGCGCAGGTCAAATTTTGGCAGTTTTGGATGACTCAGTGCTACGCACCCAGCTAGCTCAGGTCCAGGCCGATTATGCGCAAGCAGAAGCTCGAGTATTGCAAGCGGAAGCAGAGCAGGCTCAAGCTGAGGCTAATGCTGCAGAAGCCAAGGCTAATTTTGAGCGCAACCAAACGCTTTTTGAGAAAGGCGGCATTAGTTTACAGGAATTGGACAGTCGCCGTACCCAAGCAATTACAGCGCGTGAAGCCGTTGGTGTGGCGAGGGCAGCGGTGCAAAGTGCCCAGGCTAACGTCAGCAGTCAAGGGGCTGAAATTCGTCAGTTAGAAACCCAGCTTAATCAAACTGTTGTCACGGCCCCTGCTAGTGGACAGATTGCTCAGCGTCAGGCCACTGTCGGGGATACATCATCTACAGGAACGCCTTTATTTACAATGATTCAAGATGGTTTGCTAGAGCTGGTAATTGATTTGCCCCAGCGACAGCTATCAGCGGTGCAGGTGGGCACCCCTGTGACCGTCACCTCTTCTACGAATGAGCGAATTCAGTTACAGGGGGCTGTACGTTCCATTGACCCACAGGTGGATCAGCAAACCCGACAGGCTGCAGTGAATGTCAGTTTGCCTGCTAATACAGACTTGCGAACGGGAATGTTCTTACAGGCTGAATTTATGACTGGTCAACGTACTGGTATGGTTTTGCCAGCCAATGCCGTACTGCCCCAGTCGGATGACACCTTTAAGGTATTTACCCTGAGCGATTCGGGGACAGCAGAACCAGTGCTAGTCACGGTCGGTGCTCGACTGTCTGCTACGGCCAACCAGCCAGAACGCTTGGAAGTTTTATCAGGGCTTAATCAGGGCGATCGCGTCATCGTTGAAGGAGCCAGCTATCTGCAGCCGGGCGATCCGGTATCAGAGGTATCAGCACCCTTTGCAGCCCCCTCCCCCAACTCAACACAACCTGCCTCAGCAGAATAATCGGAGACGAACCCATGAATTGGAATATTTCTGAGTGGTCGATTCGTCGCCCCGTACCTACGCTGGTGTTATTTTTGGTGCTCACCCTATCGGGATGGCTGTCCTTCAATCAGTTGGGTATTGATGCTAATCCCAACATTGATATCCCAGCGGTAATTGTTAGTGTGAACCAGCTGGGAGCCGGACCTGAGGAAATGGAAACCCAGATCACCAAGAAGGTGGAAGATGCGGTTTCAGGTCTTGGCAATATCGATAATGTGCGCTCCACAGTTACTGACGGCAATTCCACTACGGTGATCAGTTTTGATCTGGGGGTGGATACGGAGCAGGCGACCAATGATGTGCGGGATGCGGTCACTCGAGTGCGGGATGATCTACCCCAGGATGCCCAAGAACCCCAGGTACGGCGGCTCAAGTTTGAGGGGGGACCGATGCTCACCTACACGGTGAGTTCAGAAACACGCTCCGTAGAGAATCTTAGCGATCTGGTGGATCGCGCCATTGCCACAGAATTGTTGTCGGTCAAAGGGGTGGCCCAGGTACAGCGCTTTGGGGGTGTAGATCGCGAGATTATCGTGGATCTAGATCCGAATGAGCTGGATGCCCTGGGGATTACGGCTAACCAGGTTAATAATCAGATCCGTAACTCTAATATCAACCTGCCTGGAGGACGTAGCGACATTTTGGGCCAGGAGCAGGGCATTCGTACCCTGGGAAGTGCTCCCACAGTAGAAATGTTGCAGAATTTGGGGATTCTCCTGCCTGATGGCAATACATTGCCGTTAAAGACCCTGGGCTCGGTGCAGGATGATTTTGGTGAAACGCGACAGTCGGCCTATTTAGATAATCAACCGGTGGTGTCGTTTTCAGTGTTTCGCAGTAATGGCAGCCTGCTAGTGAGTGTCGAAGACGGGGTGAGCGATGCGATCGCAACCCTTTCTGAAACCCTGGATGACGTTCAATTTGACCTGATCTACACCCGTGGCACTGACATTCGCGACTCCTACAAAGCCTCTATCGATGCCCTGATCATCGGTTCACTACTGGCGGTTTTTGTGGTCAGTGTGTTCCTGCGCAACTGGCGCACCACCCTGATCACCGCCACCGCCCTACCGCTCTCGATTATTCCTACATTTATTGTCATCAAATCCCTGGGCTACACTCTCAACAGCATGAGTCTACTGGCCCTCACCCTGGCGGTCGGTAACCTGGTGGATGATGCCATCGTCGAAATCGAAAATGTAGAGCGTCACATTGCCATGGGTAAACCGCCCGTAAAGGCTGCCATGGACTCCACCGCAGAAGTAGGTCTAGCGGTTGTAACCACCACGGCCACCATTGTGGCTGTATTTTTACCCGTGGCCTTTATGGGCGGGGTGCCCGGTCAATTTTTCCAACCCTTTGGTGTTACCGTGGCCGTTTCCACCATGTTCTCCACCCTGGTGGCCCGTCTGATGACACCGATGATGGCCGCTCACTTACTCAAGCCAAAATCAGTGCAGGAAAGTTCATTAGATCAGCCTGACGGCTATCAGGCCGGAAATATTTACGTACCCAAGCAGCTAATCCCCTACTTTCGCCTTGTACGCGGTGCCCTGCGCCATCGAATTTTAACTGTAGGATTGGCCATCGGTTTTTTCATCGCCAGTTTAATGCTGTCGCGGTTTATTCCCACCAGTTTATTTGCCGCAGGGGATACAGGCTTTTCCAGTGTGAGTGTCGAGTTACCGCCTGGTAGTACATTGACCAAAACTGAGCTGGTCACCCAACACGTTAGCGATCAGCTCAAAGCTAACCCAGCGGTCGACAAGGTCTATGCTTCCCAATCCCCTGCCGATGCCTTGATGGTCGCTTTACTAAAGCCCAAAAACGAACGCATCTCCCGCGGTCAGTTTGAAAAGGATATGCGTCAGGTTTTAAGCCAAATTCCAGGGACTCGGATTAGTTTTGAGAATCAGGGCGGTGCGAGCGGTACTGGTAAAGCTTTAGAAGTTACCCTACGCAGTGATAATCCTGTTGACCTCAGGGCCACTTCTGATGCATTGACTCAGGAAATGCGCCAGCTCCCTGGCCTGGTAGAGGTTAGCTCCAGTGCCAATCTGGTGAAACCTGAGCTTTTGATCCGTCCCGATATAGAACGGGCCGCTGATTTAGGGGTAACTGTTCGAGACATTGCGAATACCGCATCCCTGGCTACGCTCGGTGATGCCGAATCCGACCTGGCTGAATTTGATGTGGGCGATCGTCTAATTCCAATTCGGGTACGGTTAGCCTCAGAATTTCGCAATGATCTGTCCACCATTGAAAACCTGAAAGTTCTCAATAATCAAGGGCAGCTCGTCCCCTTAACTGCTGTAGCCGATATCGAGTTTGGTAGCGGTCCCGCCCAGATTGATCGACTGGATCGCTCACGGCAGGTCACCATTAGTGCCAACTTGGACGGCATTACTCTGGGACAAGGATTAGAGCAAGTCTATGCTTTACCCGCATTTGTTAATTTGTCTGAAAGCGTTTCCCAGCAGCCATCCGGTGATGCCGAAATCATGCGAGACGTGTTTAGTCGTTTTGGTCTTGCCCTGGCTACGGCAATTCTGATGATCTACGCCGTGCTGGTGCTGCTGTACAACAGCTTTATTTATCCGCTTGCGGTGATGGCGGCCCTACCCCTATGTATTGGTGGTGCTTTGCTGGGGCTGATGATTGCCCAAAAACCCTTGGGGCTGTTTGCCCTGATCGGCATTGTATTGTTAATGGGGCTGGTGACCAAAAACTCAATTTTGCTGGTGGACTACGCCTTGATGGCTCGCGAGAAGGGTATCTCTTTACGACAGTCAGTGATTGAGGCAGGGTTAACTCGACTGCGCCCGATTTTGATGACCTCGATTTCGACTATGGCTGGGATGGTGCCCATTGCGATGGAGTGGGGGGCCGGTGGAGAAATCCGCAGTCCCATGGCGATCGCAGTTATCGGCGGGTTCTCTACAGCGACGTTACTCACACTAGTAGTCGTCCCAGTATGCTTTACCTTTATTGCCCAGTTTAATAATGGAATTAGCTCGCTGTTGAAGCGTTTGACCGGCCTGGGTGGCAACGATGAGGCAGAGGAGAGAGAGGTGATGGCTTCAGGAGTGAAGTAGGAAAAATCTCTAGATAAGAACAGGTTATCCAGCTTCCTCCACTTTATTCATCTGTAAGTTCCAACTTAGCAATCACCGACTGAAGACGATTCGTGCCTAGAAAGCATTGCGAATACCAAAGGCCTCTTGAACCGGCTGTTGTAAAAAGTAATAAATGTAGAATCCGCTAAAGGCAATGGCCCCAATGCTGATGGGATTAACTATCAACAGGCCACCCAAGTTGCCAAAGATGCCCAATGCCTGCAGGCCCAGGTTGAGATACCAGGCCCAGGCTTGTAATGCCCATAGACCGATTGCCATTACAGCATTAGCCACGGCCAGCACTAGAAAGATACCCCCTAATACCTTAGGAAATGTTTCCGGCACACTGGGAGGCAACTGTTCGATCAGCTCTGACATCTCTGGGTCCAGGCGCATCTGTTCCAAAATAATCTTGCTTAGAAAAAAGGCGGCAACGCCCATAAAGCCTAGCAGTAGGGCCTGTAGACCATCAATGATTGCCAAAATCGTCACACCTACGGGTCGTTTCATAGCCGTTGTCACTTATGTGTAATTTTCACGGTATAGCAATTGAGGGCAAATAGAGGCAAGTACAACTCGCTATAATCATGTCTGCTTGTTCCCTGAGAAAACCCTATGCAGTTTGCTCCCCTGATTGCCAAGGATCTATCCGTGCGTCCCGCTCAAGTGGAGGCCGCGTTAGAACTATTAGAAACGGGGGCAACGGTACCGTTTATCGCCCGCTA
>JBCCXQ010000025.1:0-40844 GCA_039191365.1 Cyanobacteria bacterium P01_F01_bin.13
ATATCAAATTGGAACAGACCTACTCGGTCGGCTTTAAGCATGTGGCGAATGTCGCGCACGGTTGTTTGCAAGGTCTTAGGTAGATCCGTAGTCTTCCGTAACCGCTCAGTAATTTTGGTAATCAGCTGTTCCTGGATGGCTACCTGCTCCAGCTGATGATTTTTCTCGTTCACTTGCTCCAGGTATTCAACCTGCTGCAGGGCCACATTGAGCTGGGCGGCAATTCTTTGGACAAATGCTATTTCGGTATCTTTCCACTGACGTGGGCCAACACAGTGGTGAATACAGAAGAGTCCCCACAGCTGACCAGCTTTTAATAGCGGTACAACTAAGTTTGCCCGTACCTGAAACTGGGACAAAATATCCATGTGACAGTCAGGGAGTCCTTGCTCATAGATATCGGCCGCTGCCCAGAAACGTCCCTGGCGATAGGCTTCGGCCATCTTGCCGCCAAAGCAGTGGTCTTTAATTTTCACTTCCTTAGCTGAGACCACATCGACATTGACGTTTTCGGCAATGATTTCACCACTGCCATGGTTCGTATTTGGGTGAAACTGAAAAACGGCGACTCGATCCGTTTCTAGATAGTGACGAATGGCTCGGGTGGTGGATTCAAATACCTGTTGAATATCAGCAAATTCACGAGTATTGTTGACCAGTCCTGTCAGGAGGCGCTCACGGGTAACTTCCTGCTGGCTCTGCTGCTGTAGCGCATGGGATTGAAGCTTAAGGGTTAATTCTGTCACTACTTGGTAGAGCAACGCAATTTCATCACTGGTCCACTGGCGCGGAGTCGCACAGTTTTGGATAACCAATAGTCCCCACAGTTGGTCTTCTAAAAAAATTGGTAGGCTTAAGCTGGCTTGTACCTGAAAGTGCTGAAATAGCTGCATTTGATAAGGGGTGATGGCAGCCTCAGCGACATCAGCAACGTTAACAACGGCCTGTTGGGCGTAACTCTGGCTATTGGCAGCTCCAAACGCTAGGGCGGCGACCATCTGTCCCAAGGCCGGACGATAGCCAGTGGTTAAGGCTTCAGCGATAACTGTGCCGTGGGTTTCTGTTTGAAACTGATACACTAGAGCCCGATCTGTGGCAAATCGCTTTCGCAGCTCAGTTACTGTGATTTGGTAGAGGTTTTGTAGATCGGTGGCTTGGGCCATGGCGTTTGCGATCGCAAACGGGCGTCTACCTGGACTATGGGGAAATGGCACAGACTCTACAGCCAACGGCAGAGCTTTGGTAACCGTCTGCATCTCAGACATATCCTCTGCCGTTGGCTGGGGAAGTACGATCTCCTCAGAGGGCAGTGACAATTCGACAACATCAGGCTCAGGGGTCTCAAAAAAGGCATCATTGAGCTGATTTTCAAGCTCTTCAGAGTGCTTATCCGTGTTGGTATTAGTAATGTTTGCCATAGGAAAGTCTGGATATATCGATTAAGGTTGAAATTGACTGTTGGATATGTTCCTCTAAACAGGCCATAGAACAGCTAAGGAGGAGCCTGAAACGACTGTTCAAAAATGGCTTTAGCATCTAAAACAGTGCCTTGATGGTGAGGCAAATAGCCTGCAACAAAAGTGGCTAATGTAGAGGAACAAAGATCAGGCTGAGGCTGAATTAACTCAGGTTCAATCAGCTCTACATCATCTACTTGTTCTACAATTAGCCCAATCGATTGCTGGCCCAACTGCACAACAATAGCAATCGCCTCTTCCAATAAAGGAGCCTGGTGCCACAGAGGGATGTCACCAACCAACATATTGAGATCTATTAGCCAGAGGAGCTCACCTCGCCAGTTACAGACACCTAACACAGAACTTGAGATCTCTGGAATTGGTAGAATATCTTCTATCTCTAACGGTCGTACCTCTGCAATGGCCTCCAGCGGCAGTAGCGTTTCATTTTTTCCTGAAAGCCTAAATCGTAGAAATCGCTGACGCGTATCGTTGGGAATCGGTTCTAGCCCCAGCGGATCCAAGGGTGATGGTGAGCTTATTGTGGATGTCATGTTCGCCCCCTTAACTCATAACCTGTTGAATCGTCTCAGTTAATTGTTGTTGATCTATCGGTTTACTTAGATAAGCATCAGCCCCCAGCATAGAACCCCAAAGTTTATCGGCCTCCGTGCTTTTAGTTGAACAAATAACAACAGGAATATCTTGGGTATGTTTATTTGTCTTTAGATCACGACAGAACTCAAATCCACTTTGCCCAGGCAGTACAATATCTAGGAAAACCATATCAGGAGGCTCGGTTTGAACTCTGAGTAAGGCTTCCTCACTGCTCTGAACTCCCACAACTGTTATGCCTGATTGCTGGAGATAATGACTGAGTCGTTCTCTATCCGTTAAACTATCTTCTACGATTAAAGCAGTTACCATAGCACCTCTTGATTATGTCGATAAACTAAACAAAAATATTTTTCAGATCAAGTGTTTGATGTTGATGTATCAAGCTGAAGGCGAAAGCTCAGGATAATGATGAGCCCTATCAGTTGGAGAGCTATAATCCTGAATGTATTTTTTTAACACTTTTAAGACCCGCTGTTGCTTAATGGGTTTACCCATAAATCCAGAGGCACCAACCACTTTGGCCCGTACCCGATCAGCAATCCCATCATTGTTGGTGACAATGACAATAGGGGTTTCACGGAAGGTCGAGATGCGACGAATTTGTGCGCAAAGCTCATACCCATTGGCAACGGGCATGACTAAATCTAGAAAGATTAGCTGAGGTTTAATCTCCAACAGTTGTGGTAGAGCCTGTAGGGGATCAGCGATATTGATATAACGATACCCTGCCCCTTGAATAATCTCTCCCATAGCCTGACCATCTGTCGAGCTATCATCAATATAAAGCACTGTTGGCCCTTGAGCGGCCATCTCTTGTGGCGAAGATATCAAAGGCAGGTTATCTATAGCATTTTTTGCTTGATGTTGAAGACCAGACTCAGAGATAATTGAAGAGGAAGAACCTTCAGCAGAGTCTGGACTGGCAATCAAGTCATCTATCTCCATCATACGAATAAAGTCTTTTCGTATATGGGGTAAAATTGACAACGCTAAAGGCACTAAAGGCTGCTTAACTCTTAATGCTAAATCTCTGAGAGTATGTTGACCATCCAATAATCCCGTCAGAGCTCGAAACATGACTAAAGAGGTTTGCTCTCTAAGATTTTGAGCTTGTTTAATCACAGGAGCCTGATTCGGTAAAATGTTAATCAGATCAGCCTGTTCCCAAGTTTGCCAATCTTGTTGTACCTGTTCCCAGACCTGATAATGCTGTAAACCAATACAGGGAAACTTGGCTGCATCTCGAGGACTGGCTTTATAAGTTAACAGCTTCCTTGATTTCTGAAAATTTAAAGTTCCTTGTTGGACAATATCAAACAAAATTTCCGAGATACAGCCTGTCACCAGCTCAGAGAACTGTTTTCTACTAAATTGTTTGCGTACAACCAATTTGGCCAAGACATTATAACTCAGGCCTGGTTTAAGATTTTGTTTGATTAATTCTGGACAGTGCTTTTGGAGTTGCCGCTGCCAGCGACGTTTAGCATGAGTTCGACTGTTTGCCCATACAATTTGTCCAGCTAGGAAGTACAAAAGCCATGGAGCCTTTGTCTTGGTCTCGATCGACAGAACCCCAGTAAACTGGTGTTCTTTACAGTGCTTAATTCGTTTGTCTAAATCGATAATGACCGGCATGTATGACATATCTGTTCCATACCCTGTACTCATATGGGCTTATTAGAAATTTTGCCCAAGAGACTCCCTTCGAAATCATCCGAATTTTTACTGAATTACTTTATTGATAAAGCCAGAGCACGTGAATTCTATTACTTACAGGCACTCCAGAAACCGTTGGCTTAGCAAACTTATTGCTCTGTTATATATCTGGGTCTACCTATCCTTAGATGGATAAGAAGACCCAGAGCAGGGAAGTCTCTTTGTTAGACACTTTCCCAGCAGGATACTGAGATTTGTTAAGGGACCGGTACTATTGGTTCAAGTAGGCCGATAGACATGTGGGAGTAGTTTTAGTTCTTAATTCGATAATGTCCTGAACATCAGAGGATTGAGAAAATAACTTTTCGAGACTCTGACGATTAGGTGACTGGGGCCGTTGAGAACTCAAACAGAGTAATCCTTTACAAATCAAATCCACTAGTTGGGATTGGTTAGCGGGTGTAGTAAATTGATGCCAGCGAGGAGTTAACCTCTGAATAGTTTGCAAAACTTCATACAGGTCTTCGCTGATCTGATAGGTTGTAAAATAAGGATCATTCGGAACAAAAAGTTCAATTTTTCTTTCAAAGCTTGTTATCCCCGACTCTATACGGAACCGAAGATTGGGCAGAAGTGAAAGGTAGCAATCATCTCGGTTAGGCGACTGCAACAGTGCTCGTTGTTGAAAATAGCCCTGGACTAGTGTGTAAATGGCTTGAGCTGGGTTGTGAATAGTTCTGCAGAAATATGAGCTGGAACAATCATCAGAGCGCTGTTGAATAAAGATATATCCAAAGTTCACAGCCTGAAGATTTGCCTGGTGAAAGTTGTTTAGCCAATGCTCTAGCTCAGTATTGTAGGATTCTAAGGTTTGGCCAAAGGGGGCGTGGCTATGGGGTACCGAGAATAAAATATCATCACGGTCTGCAGTGCAAAGCACCAGCTGATGAGAACTTCCACCATTCCACCAATGAGCAAGTTTGCACTGATAGGTTTTGATATCTACCAAGTCAGTTACAACAAATACATGCCCCTTGGGTTTAAGATACTGCGCGCTACTACAAATGATAGCGGCCAGAATCTCTTCTCCCGTTGTACCACCGTCTCGGAATCCCAAATTTTGTTTAGGGCTAGGTACAAAGGGAGGATTAGCCAAAATGGTATCAAACGTCTGATCGACAACCGGCTCATACAGGCTGCCTTGGAGGAATCGAATATTGCGAACATCATTTAGCTGAGCGTTAAACCGAGAAAATCGAATAGCCCGAGGATTGAGATCAACCGCTGTTACATCCTGAGCGTAGCGACTGGCGACTAACCCTTGCACACCACTACCACAACATAGATCCAGTACGTTCTCAACTGAGTATCTAGGGGCTGTATAGACAAGCCCCTGACTATCTGCGCCGATATACATAACCGGACTTTCAGTAATACTGTCTTCTGCTAGCAGCATATAACGATGGTCAGTGGCAATATACAGACCCTCTACACAAAACAGATCAATCCGGGCAGACCACTGCTCTCCACGACGGACCAGTACCCCCAACCGGATTAAAAGCTGTAACAACTCTGCACCGAACAGTGTGGTTAGCCGAGTTTGAGGTAGAGCGACCCGCAACAAAAATAAGCGAATTAGATCGTCAAGAGCACTTTGACCCAATCGATAGCGATCGTAATAGTGTAATCGAGTGGGCTCAATGGCCTGTAGTGATTCCACATCTAACCGTTTGCAAATGGTTTCTAACCTGTAGCCAGCCCATTGTAGACAGGCTCGTAGCTGACTTAGCTGACCACGCAGTGTAAAGGCTTCATCTTCAAAAGGAGCCAGGGTTTGAGTACTCTCAGCAGGTAAAAGAGAATCAACCACGAGTTCATTGCCCAGGGTCTTGGGTAATTCAATCCCATATTGAGCCAGCTGTGTTTGTCCCCACTGAATTTTTTGGGATAGCTCTGCATGGGTAAGACAAAGCTCCAAACGAATTTTCTCTTGCCAGTTGGGTTGGCCTGAGAGCATCGCTATCAACAGTTTGACGTCATCAAAAGTATATGACGTCGTTTTACTAGTTTTGAGAAACTGACGGGGGACTTTGCCATTAACTTTAGACGTCAACCTAACAGCACTACTAAATCCATTGCCATTTAAGGACTTGGCAGTCAGATTCAATATCGTCTGCTGTGGAGTTAGATCTGTATTGGACCGTGACTTACCTCCTTCTACAGATAGATCTACCAGAGTTGACGTATTCAGCGGATCGAGTATCCAAACAATATCTTTTGCAACTTTTGTATTGAGTGTACCTACCGTTGGTGTCTCTGGAAAAAGAATGCTGGTTTCCTTGTATCGAGCCCCAAAGGTAGATAGCTGCTTTAGTTCGATATCTGTCCACGGACAGTTATCTCGTTCTCCAAAAAATAAAGCACGATCTAGTTTAGCCATCAGATGCGTAACCGCAGGTTGGTTGGCAGGCAGCCCATGGGGAATGACCGTATCGCCAACTTTAGCGAGATGTTCCTCGTAGTTTTGAACGCGAACATGTCGCTTGGAGATCCAGACATTGTCGATAGCTAAATAGTCAATGTCAGTATTTAAGAAAGTTTGAATGGCTTCAGCTGGAGTTTCAACAATGGGCTGGCCAGCAATATTGAAACTAGTGTTTAGAAGTACAGGCGGTCCTTGACGCAGACTCACCAAACAGCGACATAGCTGGTAGAAGTAAGGATTTGCCTGGGAGGTAACGGTTTGCACACGTCCAGTACCGTCGACGTGGGTAACTGCTGGAAGCTGTTGTCGAATCTCTGGCTTAATGGGGGCTACCATCAGCATAAACGGCGATTGACCATCCAGTTCAAACACTTCATCCACATTTTCTAACGGAATCACTGGAGCAAAGGGACGAAAGGCCTCACGGAATTTCACCCGGGCGTTGATGATATCCCGCATGCGTTGAAATGTGGGGTCAACCATGATAGAACGATGCCCTAACGCTCGAGGACCATATTCGCAGCCTCCTTCAAACCGAGCAACAATATGACCGTTGGCCAGGGCCTGGGCACTGCGTTCCACCATCTCTGTGGAGGTCAATTCTTCGATGTCAATAAGGTCATCAAACTGCTGTATTGATTGATCTACCTGCGATGAACTATAGGTACGCCCCAGGGTCGCTTGAGTTAATGTGGGTCGCTTGTGCCCCCCCTGATTTGCATAGGCCCATAGGGCTGCTCCCGCTGCAATGCCGCTATCGCTAGCTGCCGGAAAAATAAAAATGTCCTCTAAGTCCAGATCGTTGAAAAGCTTGCAGTTAGCAACTGAGTTAAGACCAACACCGCCAGCAATACAAAGCTTTTTTAGTCCGGTTTGGTCCATAGCCACCCGGACAATATGCTTTAAGGCCATCTCTAGCTCATCTTGAATTTTATAGGCTAAGTCCACCAGATAAGACCTGAGGTATGCCTTCCCTTCGCCGGTATCATAGGTTTTCTCCAGAGCGGCAACTTCCAGAAAAATGTCGTAGGGAGAAATCGATAAGCTGTAGCTGTTCTCTACAGGTTTGATCCAGCGGTGGAAGTTAACCTGTTTACCCCCAAAGGGAGCTAGCCCCATCAGTTTGCCAGCCTCTGCATGACTGACATTGGTGTTGCCCAGCTTTGTGACGAAGCCAGCTTTACGGGTGACGTATTCATAGACAAAACCCAGGGTGGACAGACCTGCTAAGTGCGCAGCAACAGTTTCACTGTGGAGTGTGGTCAGGGTTTGGCCTTGACCTTTATACAGGGTGTATGACTCTGTTTGGTGTTCTGCATCGGTAGTCCCTGTAGCATCAACGACTAAAACAAGCGCTTCGTCAAAACCAGAAGGCCAATAGGCTGAGTAAGCATGGGCTAGATGATGGCTGGGGATAGAGATGACCTTATCTGCAATTTCTGTGGGTAGAACATTGCGCATGATGTCTGGAGCAAAGTCATACCCTGGCATATTGGCAACGACTGCCGTTAAGTCATCTAATGTAATCCCACAGCTATCTAAACAGTAGCGAATGGCTTCATTGGGGGGCTGCATCCGGGAGGCGACTCCGGGAGCTTGCAACATAAAACCAATGCTGTACTTTTGCCGATCTAGACGTTCTTGCTCAATCGCCACCAAAATTTCGCCGTCTTTGACAATGGCAGCTGACCTTTCATGACTAAGATTGAGTCCAAGATAATACTGAGACATTGCGTACATCCCCTTACATAAAAATGTTTTTGTGCCGTCTTACGTCGACAAGTTCAATAATTCCCACGATGCCAATGTGGATCACGATTGATATGGATAAGGAAATATCCGTATATTTTGGGACGTAAATTCACTCACATTCGCTTATGCTCTAAAATAAAGCTTTAAGCAATCTAGATCACAAAAATACGTTTGGAATATCGATACAGAATTCAAACTTCCTCCAATTAAGTTAGAGCCGCTCGTGTAATCGGTGAGATTAGAGATAGAAATTTAGTTTTTACAATTAACAGCTTTGAGGATGAATGGGAGCATATGCCCATCTGGGTGACATCAAATTTTTCTCCCATATCACAGCTGTGATGTTGTATGTAGAGCTGCTTGCTAGTGGTTAAGTCATCGATATTGAGGGCAATCTTAATTAAGGATTCGGGCGTTGCTGATCCGAACTATGATTTTATTTGGGAAATACCGATATATAGCGTTCCTACAGATCGGTTCATTCTTTAAATCAGCAATGGCAGTACTTGAACTTTAAACATCTGGTAGATGGTGTGAAATAACTATGGATCCACGTAGAACAGCTCTTCTTCTAATCGGTTTTCAAAATGACTACTTTGCACCAGACGGCATTCTATACAATGTGATTGAAGCTTCAGCCAAAGCTGTCAAAACAGTTGAAAACGTGGTCCGTCTATTACAGGCTTTAGACAGTACACCAGTTTCATTAATTTCCACTCCGATTTGCTTTACACCAAATTATGAAGAGCTGGTAGAACCGGTAGGAATCTTAAAAACCATCAAGGATGTGGGTGCTTTTCAAGAAGGTTCTGAAGGTTTCAAGTGTATTCAGGAACTCTCATTATTCAATGATAGAATCCTCGAAGTGCCTGGTAAGCGAGGGTTTAATGCCTTTATCAATACAGGCTTAAATCAAATTTTAGAGCAAAGAAATATCAATCATTTGGTTTTGGCTGGTGCCGTTACCTCTATTTGCATCGACTCTACTGGGCGTTCAGCCCATGAGAAAGGGTATCAGGTCTCTATTCTAAGGGACTGTACATCGGCTCGTACAGTATTTGAACAGGAGTTCTATTTTGATAATGTCTTCCCTCTTTACAGCGAAACAATGACATATTTGGAGTTTTTGGACAAACTAGGCATCTCATCATTATGCTAGAGCCTGAGAAAATAAATGAGTTGCACACGCAAATTCAGTATCGCTTAATAGAGAAGCTAACTGAATCAGAGCGTCGTTACCGCACTCTCGTTGAGAATTTACGAGAGATTGTATTTGAGTGCGATCGCACAGGTGTGCTGACATTTGTTAATCGGGCATGGACCGAAACGTTGGGGCATTCAGTAAAGGGAGTCATTGGTCAAAATTTAGCTCAGTTTATCGATAGTAACGATGTTGAAAAATGGGAAATAGCTCTGAAAACTGAGACAGATTGTTGTCTAGAACTTAAATTTTATGGTGAAAATGGCTCAATGTTCTGGCTAGAGCTTGCCATGCAGTTTAGAAGTGGGGAAACCCTTTCAGGCGCGCTGATTGACATCACTGAGCGAAAACAGGCAGAGACTCTCTTAAAGCAGACAAATGAAGCACTTGAGGATAGAGTAAAACAGCGTACGGCAGAATTGAGTCGAGCAAATCAGGAACTACAGTATACGATACAACGGCTTCGGTGCGCCCAAGGACAGCTTATTCACAAAGAAAAAATGTCTAGTTTGGGGCGATTGGTGGCGGGGTTGGCCCATGAAATCAACAATCCTGTCAGTTTTGTTCACTGCAACCTGGAGCCTGCCCAAGTCTATGCCCAGGAAATGTTACTCTTACTTGAGCTGTACCAACAACACTATCCCCAACCCGTTAAAAGTATTCAAGAGTCTCTTAACAGCTGTGATTTTGATTTTATAAAAAACGACTTTCCACGGCTGTTAACCTCTATGGAAATGGGTACAGAACGAATTAGAACCATTGTTAACTCGCTACGTAATTTTTCACGGTTAGATGAAGCAGCCATCAAAGAAGTTGATATCCACAGGGGCATTGATAATACACTCCTGCTGTTGAACCATCGTTTTAGGGAAGGAAAACAGATTCAACTGATTAAAGACTATGGTAACTTACCATTGATTACATGCTTTCCAGAGCAGCTCAATCAGGTATTTATGAATCTGTTGAGTAATGCAATCGACGCATTGTTAGATGCTGAACAAACGAATTTAAATGGACTCAACAATAGTGTGAATGCTGAGCCATCTATTACAATTCGTACCCGTGCTAGTAATAATTTTACCTTGGTTGAAATCTCCGATAATGGGCCAGGAATCCCAAAAGATGTAATATCTAGAATTTTTGATCCATTTTTTACGACTAAGCCTGTTGGGCAAGGAACCGGTTTGGGGTTATCTATTAGCCATCAAATTGTTGTGGAAAGCCACGGTGGGCAAATTAGCTGCATCTCCGATATTGGTGAAGGAGCCACCTTTCGGATTCAGCTGCCGCTGGAGCTGCCGAAATCACCCTTGAGTCCAGTCACCGATCCTTTATATCAAGGCACTCCAGACTAAGTAGCCAACACTCAAGCTGACAAACAGGAAACAGGGGGTTAGCCAGGTGGCAACAACTTCAGAATAGTGCTGGATCTGATGGCAGCCAGTATACAGGGTGAGCAAGGTATGGTGTAGGGCAATGCCAATAATGAGTAACCATAGCCATGGAGAAATCATCAAGGCTACAGGGCTGAGCAGCGCTAGGATCCCAAGCGGTAAGAGGGTGGCTCCAGCAATCAACGTATCGCTGCTCCAACTGCCGTGACCTCGTAGCCATAGTCGTGAGCATGCCAACAGAAAAATTAGACTTAGAAAGGCGGTGCCCCCTGATAGCCACAGCGCCCCCAAGAGATTGTTATCGCCAGTATTGGGAGCCAGTTGCAACACATAGCCTCCCAGGGCAAACCCGCTCAACCCCACCATCGCTAGCAAACAGCCTACTCGCAACGCCTGCCGCTGACTCAGACGACTGAACAATGTTGGGAATTCTACTGCTGGATTTCCCAACAAGCCAAATAAATGGTTATTGAACAATCCCAACAGACTCCAGCGTCTAGAGACAAGTTTACGGGCGGGCTGGCTAATCAGGTGACGGCGCTGTTGACGAATGCGATCGCAGCTGCGATGATACCCTTCCAAGTCCCCCTGGGCCTGGTAGTGCATCGATGCCGTTTGGAAATCCTTGGCCGCTTTGTCCCATTCCTGGATGTCTGCATAGGCCACCCCGCGCTGGAAATAGCTTTGCGGATCATCGAGCTCATGGTTAATGGCCTTAGAAAAAGCTGCGATCGCACTTTCGGTATAGCCCAAACGATAGCGAGCTAACCCCAGGTAGTAGTAAGTCTGGGGCAACTGCTTCGAAAACTGCAGCAGTCGCTGACAGTCGGCAAGTACACCCCGGTCATCCTCTAACAGGTAGAGTACCTGGGCCCGACGTAGATAGGCCTCAACCAGGTCAGGCTGCAGCTCAATAGACCGGTCAAAATCCGATAGGGCAGACTTGTAGCGTCGGGCCAGGGTCTGTTGAATACCGCGCAGATAGAAATCGTGGGCAGTTTGGGGACGGGTGCCACTATACTCTGTGGTGCCAGTGTGGTCGTATTGCTGACGCTGTACCTGATCGATTAGCACCTCATAGGCCTCTTGCAGGGCACGAAATTTTTCGAGGGCACTGGGGTCGTCTGGATTTAAGTCGGGATGATAGCGTCGGGCCAATCGTCGAAACGCCGCTTTAATTTCCGCATGACTGGCATCGGGAGATACCTGTAGCCGCGCATAATAGTCATCAGCAGAGGCCATAGACAACCAAACGAATATGTATGGATAGGTTGATGGTTCTTATTGTAGTCATTTAGTCAGAGGAATCGTCAGCGGGGGATGTCTAATGCAATCACAGATCTCAATTCTGAGGATTTGAGGCACACTGGACTGTAGACAATAGTCAAACGACATAGCTGGCAAAATTGTCCGCTATCTGTATAGTCCTAGGTAGTTTTAGCGCGTTCTTATGGTCACACCTCCGGCAGCAAACGGTTCTAATGCTAATTCGCAAATGGCAAATAGCCTTGACGTATTAACCCATAGCCGTAAGCAAGCTGCCCAGGTGTTGAGCCAGATTGCGATCGCAATGGACCGAGCTGAAACCACCGAACGCTCTGGGCAGCTAGGCTTAACCCGCCATATCCACACCCTTAAAAGCACTGCAGAACAGCTGCAACAGGGCACGTACCGGATTGTAGTGCTAGGGGAAATGAAACGCGGCAAAAGCACCTTGATTAACGCCCTGATGGGCGAGGCTCTGCTGCCCAGCGATGTGAACCCCTGCACAGCCTTGCTGAGCCTGGTGCGCTACGGCCCTGAGCGCCAGGTAACGCTGCACTACAATGACAATCGGTCTGCCAAAGCCATTGACTTTGATACCTTCCGGGCCAAGTACACCATTGCTCCAGACGAAGCCCGCCAGCTGGAGACTAATGCCTTTCCTGACATCAGCCATGTGGTAATCGAGTGTCCAGCTCCGCTGCTGGCATCGGGGCTAGAAATCGTTGACACACCGGGTCTCAACGACACCGAAGCCCGCAATCAGCAGGTGCTCAGCTATCTAAACGAAGCTCAGGCGGTGGTGTTTGTGCTGGATGCCATTCAGCCCATGACGCTGGATGAGCGGCGCTATTTGCGCAACTATATACAAAGCCGCGAACTGGATTGCTTTTATGTGATTAACGGCTGGGACCGAATTCGAGCTGCTCTGGTGAATCCAGAGGATGCAACGGCCCTGGCGGACGCTCAGCAGCGGCAGCGGCAGGTGTTTACCCAGAGCTTGCCAGAGGGAGCCTCCTGGTTTGAGGTATCAGCCCTGACTGCCCTACGGCAGCAGCGTCGGGGGGAGTCCCTGGCCGGTAGCGGTGTTGATAAATTTTTAGCCGCGTTAGACGCCTTTTTAAGCCAGCAGCGGGGTCAGGCAGAACTACAGCGAGCGGCCAAGCTGGCCCATCGAGCCTACAGCGCCGTCCAGGAAACCGTGGCGCGGCGGATTCCACTGCTGGATGAGGATCTTAGCGAGCTGCAGCAGCGCGTTGCCTCAGTCGAGGGCGAATTTGGCAAGCTGGAGAAGATTCGGGATAACTATCGACAGCTGATTCGGGGACGGTGCGATCGCACAGCCAAAGCCATCGCCGACTCCTTTAAGACCTACATCCTTAGCTTAGAAGAAACCTTCGAGACCGACTTTGTTGCCTCCCAACCCGACCTTGATTTTCTCGACTTCCTGGATGAAGATGCCCGCGATGACTTCTACCGAGAGTTTAAGCGTGCCTTTGAGCGCTACATCAACGATCGCTTAGCCGCCTGGGAATTTACCGCCAAACAAAAGATTGGCCAGTCCTTTGATGAACTCAACGAAAGTGCTGCCGACTATCAGGTAGCCTATGCCGAGGTGGTGGAAGTAATCCACGAGAAAATGATGGGTCGCAAGTTCTATGCCCCCAACACCGATGCAGCGGACGAGGCTCGTCCCTGGATTGACAATATCCGCGATCTCTTTGACGAGATACCTGACACCCTGAACGATGCGGTGCAGCCCTTCAACCATTTTTGGCAGTCAGTGTTGCAAATGGCAGTAAGCTATGTGTGTATTGTGATTGCGCTGCAGATTTTGGGTCTGTTATTTAGCAGTTTGTTCTTAAATATTGTTGGCGTAATTGCTGCTGCTGGCGGAATTTTAGCCGCTCAGGCAGAGTTTGTACGCCAGGAGTTTATTAAGGCAACGCGCAAAGAGTTTGTCAAGCATCTACCTCAGATCGCAGCGGACCAATGGCAGCCGATTTACAAGGCGGTGCAGGAGTGTTTTAGCACCTATGAGGAGCGCGCAATCGAGCGGATTAGTGGTGATATTGCGGCACGACGGTTGGAGCTGAGCAGCCTGGTGGAAAAGAAACAACAGAATGAGATTAACCGTGAGCAGACGGTGGAGCGATTAAAGGCCTTGGAAGAGAATATTCAGCAGGAATTAAAGATTTTGCAGGGAATGGTGTAACGATTAACCGGGAATTCTAAATGGGTCATCCATTCGATTTCCCTTGATGCCTAACTACCGCCGTCTTTATATTCCCGGTAGCACCGTTTTTCTCACCTGGGTCACCCATCAGCGTGCGCCAATCCTCGTGCAGCCTCACAGCTTAAACATTCTACGCAAAGCTGTCAGTAAAGCTAAAAAAGAAGCACCTTTTGAGATTATAGCGGCGGCTATCTTGCCAGACCACGTTCATTTTGTTTGGCAATTACCGGAACAAGATAGCAATTATTCTAAGCGCGTTAGTCGTATCAAGGTTCTTTTTACACGCGGGTTACGGTCCAAAAAGACTCGATCGGTTAATGTTTCTCAGTCTCGTCGCAAGCATCGTGAAAGTGATGTTTGGCAACGTCGTTTTTGGGAACGGACTATTCGTGACGAGAAACATTTAGTCAATTGTCTTGATTATGTTCATTACAATCCGGTTAAACATGGGTTAGTAAGTTGTCCCCATTTGTGCTCCTATTCGAGTTTTCAAAAATGGGTAGATGCAGGACGTTATTCCCATAATTGGGGATGCCAATGCAAACAACCGATGCGATCCACCGAATACCGTTAACACATCGAACCGTTGTTGTTGGGATGACATACAACAACCGATAAATCGACATTTCGGCAAAGGGATCCCCCGTAGGGTGGGCAAACCCCAATCGAAACCCGCCATCCCATCACCGAATGTTACACTTGCCCACCATCACCCGTGCAACCCACCGAACACCATAAACATATGAAATCATGGTCATTGTGGTGGATTTTGAATCAATGTGATGATATTCCGGTATAACCATCATCCGTGCCCCATCGAACACCGTCAACAACATTTTGGATTATCGCCGTTGAAATGATATTCAAAATCAATGTATCGATATTCCGGCAAAGGTGGGCAGATGTAAGAGTTGGTAAAGAGCGTAGGATATCTAGCCTGCCCACCCTACGGTTAATGGTGTCGATTATGGTGCGACCAAATCGTGTTGTTTGTCCTGATTTTTGTTATCACATCACTATTCGGTGTAACAATCGAGAATTTCGACTGACTCGCTATGAATGTCGGTCGGTGTTGCTCTATGCGATCCAAGAATGTCAAAAGAAATATGGGTTTAAACTCTATGCCCTATGCATCATGAGCAACCATGTACATTACCTCATTGAACCGCAACAGCCGGAAGATTTACCCCAGGTGATGCACTGGCTTAACTGGTATACGGCTATGTGTTTTAACCGGATGCTTAATCGCACGGGACACTTTTGGGAAAAGCGGTACCACAGTAGTGGGTTTCCTATGAATGATTATCGGCGGGCATTGAATACGATTCGATATATCCACGCGAATCCCAAGGCTGCCAATATACAGCGGGGATTTTTCTATGATTTCAGCAACTACGGTACCTATGAACGGCTGACTCAGGATGGATTAACCCAGTGGCATCCAGCATTTTTAGACATGGGAGCGAGCCTGGATGAATGTGCTGAAGCCTATAAGCGGTTTTGTATACGGTATCGACCAAAGCCGAAAACAGAGCGCAAGAGCACGTGGGGGAGTCAGCTTTTGAAGGGACTGATCCCCAAGAAGGGAAAACGTAAACCCTCACCAGGACAGAAAGAACTTTGGGAAAACGCTCGGGTCTCTGAAAGAGATGAAGTCAAGAAAATAACCGAGAAATTTATCGATGCAAATAAATATCCACAGAAATAAAAAGAGCCCATCGGTGCCAGGTATCGGATCGGTGGAACCCTTGAAAATTGGTAGATCTGGCACCTGAAATAATTGTTTACGAACTGCGAAAAGCCTTATCTGTTACACTTTGCAAGCCTGGATGCGAGAGAAGAGCCCCTTCACACACCCACCCTCCACAACACAACATCTCGAAAGGAAGGCATCCAGGTTTTTTTTCTGGGAACTCAAAATCGATCCCTGTTTCCCCTCTCCATTGTCCGTCGTTCCGCCAGCCAACCCTATCTCCTAGTTTATTAAAGGCTTCCCATGCTGCATCAAAATCCTCACCAAAATCCAGCTTACCATCCACCTCTATCCAAATAACCTTCTGTGTACTGAAGCCCAATTTTCCCTCGCTGTACTCTAGCCACAGATCATCTATTCGGATTAGATCCTGACATGGGAAATTTCGAAGATCATTCAATGTGCATCCTTGGTCTGACTCCCGTTTACATACTTGGGTCATTACCTGAAATGTATAATCATCTGCTTCCCGCCACTGCCGCTCCCGCATATACCCCTCCAAAACCCCATAGCTCAGCTCCATCACCCGCTGATAGGTGGCCTCAGGCACCCGCTTGGGATTCTCATACCAGCAGTCATAGGCCAGCGTCAGGGCCTGCTCCTCACCCACATTACACAGTCCCTCAATCAAGCTAATCGGCGTCACCTGAGCCGCATACAGCAGCACCGTCCCCCGCCAGGCCTCATTTTTCTCAATTAACAGCGGCTCCAGCTTTTGCCGCTTAATCTCAGCTGCTGCCAAATACTCCTGCAAACTCTTATGGGCAAACTGATACTCCTTAGGCTCTCGCTCCACCAATAGCTCACTCACCCGAATAATCTTTTTGATCAGCTCCACTGCCGGTACGGTACCATCCAGCTTAGCCACATAGCCCTCCACCATTGCCAGCAGCTGATCGTAGGCAATAATCTCCACCTCTAGCTGAGTCATCTCCAGCGCCAACGCCTGCAACACCTGCTGACCATGCTCGGTAGACAGCAGCATATCAATCTGCCTCGCTCTAGGCCGATCCCCCAGCTGCAGTCGACAAATCTCTTGATATAGCTCTGCCCGTTTCCGTGGCAATTCACTGCCTGGATAAAACCGATGAAACGTAGCAATCATATTCAGTAACAGCGGATTTGTTGCCATGGCTTGTAGCTCTGAGCGCCCCTCAATCTGCCCAAGCAAATCTTTCGCTTTCCCATCGGCAATCGCTGCTACCGCTGCGGCATTCTCCTTACTTTGACTGCGACCATAGCGTTCCTGACAGCCATACCACTTCCGCACAAAGGCCTCCCGCTGTTCTTCGTTAAACGGATTTACCAACAGATTGGTCTTGGGTCTCTCCGCCGTATATTGCTTGTAGCCCCCCGGACGAGAGGTGAGAATAAACACACTCTCACTGTAGTTACGGATCTGCTGACTAATCCATTCGCTAATGGCAGACCGATCCGCTTCGGCTACTTCATCAAAGCCATCGAACATCACCAGCAGCTTGCCATTGCCCAGGGCAGTTTTGGCCCAGCTCTCAGGAATTGTTAGATCATCAGACCCCGGCAGGCTCGGAATATAGTGCTTTTCGATTAACTCGGGTAATGCAGGTGGATTTTCCCGAGTGAGCACCTGTTTCCACTTTCTCAAAAACAGCAGTGCCGGTATTAGCCTGGGTGCTTTAGCACGTCGCACTCTACCTGGACTGTTGGCATAGGTAAAGGCCAGATGCTTCATCAGCGTAGTCTTGCCAAACCCGCCCCAGGCTTGGATGGCAATGGACCGATAACGGGGGTCATGCTTTGCCTGGGAGAGAATATCCCAAATGGTCAGGGGCTCTTGTTCTCCCTGTTTGCCCATTAGCGCCTGAATCTCTTCTGACGGTGTTCCCATCTGAAACGGCACCACATCCCCCGCTGCATTTTTGCTAAAGCCGCTGCCGCTGAACTTGAGGGGCACAAACACTTCTTCTAGGAGCGGGATCTTAATATCATCTGGCTGACGGTAGCCTTCTGTTTCACTATACAAACAGGCCGCTTTTACCCGTTCTAGATATTTGCCGTCGAAGCCGGATAGCTGCCATTGCAGTGCTTTATCCATCCGGTCCAGAGTATTCACCAGGGCATCGGCGTCTTTGCTACCCCGCTCGCTAAATATTTCCCGTAGACGGGCCAGAAAACTTCCGGTATACGCTGCCCAGATGCCCGTTACTGCCGTCACTGGAAACATTACGATGGACATGCCCCACTCCTGTTGCAACAGGAAATGTACAAAAGCACTGCCGCTGCCCCCCAGCGGAGCCCAGCGAATAAACTGATTTAGACCTTGCTCTATCCAACGACGCTCAGGACCTGACGGTTTATCAGCAGCCATAAACCTACAAAGAATCAACTTTCATGAATATGGCATTCATTTCCAAAATATGCTGCAAATTATGGAGTTTTGTAGGAATGATGCATAAATGACGGGCGGTGCCCACCCGACCAACCGATTGCCTACAATAGTCATAATCCACAGCTGGCATCCCAACTATGAGCCAAGCCATCTCAGCCCCATACTTCACCCTGGAGCAGTACCTTGCCCACACGGCAGGTGCAGACATCCGCTACGAACTTGTCGATGGAGCCCTGGTCGAAATGCCGCCAGAATCTGATGAAAACCTAAGCATTGCCAGAACGCTTCTGCTAGAGCTAATCAAACATTTCCCTGCAGAGTTAGTCACATGGGGGACCGAAATCGAAGTCAGCGGTCGTCGCGTCAGCTGCCGAATTCCTGACCTGCTTGTCCATTCCGAAGAATCCAAAGCTTCCCTAGCCGACACCAAACGTGCCACTATCACCCACGATATGCCACCCCCGGCTCTAGTCGTCGAGGTTGTATCCCCAGGTCAGGTCAACCGAGACCGAGACTATCGCTACAAACACACCGAATACGCTGCACGAGTGATTGAAGAATACTGGATAGTCGACCCCGAACTGCAACAGATTACAGTTTGTCACTGGGAGAGTGGCATGTACGAGGATACTATTTACCAAGGCGATGAAAAAGTTGAATCCCCCCTGACACCTGATTTAGACTTAACCCCTAGTAGTTTATTTGGAGCATAAGGACTAACAGCCTAAGGAACTGTTAAGAAACTACTCCACAGTTCAAACCTGAAAGGCTTGTTAAGCCATGATTCAAATGCACAAGGCCATGATTTTAATTTTTAACAAGCCCTAATGCAGTACCTAACGTTAAACGCAACCATCTCTCCCCTCCTGGGAGGGGCTCCGGAGTGGGTCCCGACAACTAGCGCAAGCGATCGAAACCCACCCCGCCTAAAGGGCACCCCTCCCAAGAGGGGATAAATTGGAATATTGCTTAATCTTTTCCTATGTCCCTGTTACCGCATCTTTCTAAAATTGCCGATCTTCGTCAAGCCCTCGCCGCACAGCTTGATGTCATCATTGATACCCTCCATACTCTTCAAGACAGCTTTGACCTCACCCAGCCCCTAGCCGATCTCTCCACCACTACCCAAAGCCTGCGTCAGGGAGTCTTTCGCCTCATGGTCCTGGGTGATATGAAACGGGGAAAAAGCACCTTTCTCAATGCGCTCCTGGGAGAGCCGCTCCTGCCTAGTAACGTTAATCCCTGCACCGCGCTGCTCACTGTTCTACGCTATGGTCCCACTGCCCAGGCCACGGTTTATTTTAACGACAACGGGTCTGAACAGTTGGATATCGACACCTTTACCCAACGCTATACCATTGACCCAGCAGAGACCCGTCAACTGGAGAGCGCTACTCCCTTCGCCAATGTCAGTCACGCGGTTATCCACTATCCGCTGCCGCTGTTGCAAGATGGCGTCGAAATTGTTGATAGCCCTGGCCTCAACGACACCGAGGCGCGCAATAAGCTTTCCCTGGGCTATATCCAAAACTGCCACGCGATTTTGTTTATGCTGCGGGCCACCCAGCCCTGCACCCTGGCTGAACGACGCTACTTAAACAACTATTTGCAGAATAAAGGATTGTCGCTGTTTTTCTTGCTAAATGCCTGGGACCACATTAAGGAGAGTCTGCTGGACCCTGATGATCCTGATGAGTTGGCCCAGGCAGAGTCCCGTCTGCATCAGGTGTTTTATAACACTCTAAAAGAGTACTGTAATAATTATGATCAGCGAGTGTTTCCAATTTCTGCGCTGCAGGTACTCCGTCAGCGGTTTAAGGCTCCTGAAAAGCCGATTCAAGATCCAGGGTTTTCTCGCTTTCTGACCACATTGGATCAGTTTCTCATCCACGAACGGGCCCAGGCGGAATTTCAGCCAGTGGTGACGCTGTCCCAACGTATTCTGGCAGAACTAACGGAAAAGATAGAGCTACGCCAAATGTTATTGGCTCAAAGTGTAGCTGAGCTAAAGCACAATATTCTACAGCTGGCACCAGTGTTTGAACAGCTGGTGATCATTCGGGATGAGTTTCAAAAAGAGATTCGGGAGAGTTGCGATCGCAACGCCACTGCCACCACTACCGCCTTTAAGGACTTTATCCTCAACCTAGAAACCACTTTTGAAAAAGACTTTGCCCCCTATCAGCCCGATCTCTCCCTGATCGACCTGGTTAACCCTGCCGGTCGTCAACAGTTTAACCAATCCCTGGAAGCTGCCTTTCAGCGCTACCTCAACGATCAGCTATTGCGTTGGAGCCGCACTTTAGAGCCAACTCTCCGCAGTGCCTTCCAGGCCCTGGCCGAACGTGCCGCCCACTATGGCACATCCTATAACCAGGTCACCCAGCAAATTCTCACTACCCTCAGCGGTCAGTCGGTGGAACTGCCTTTGGATAACGCTCAACCTAGCTGGGCTGAATGGGCCATGGAGGCTCTCAACCAGCCTGCGGACACGCCAGAGGTTAAGGCGGTTCTGGCCAGCATTGATCTGCAAAGCATTTTGATTAACGTGGTAGCGGCCATCGGTGCCAGTCTCCTGGCATCCAGTCTGATCAGCAGTATTGCCGGTCCCATCACCCTTGGCATCGCCAGCCTTGGCATCGGTGCGTTCCAGATAGACCAAACTCGCCGCGCCCTGGTCAATGCCGCTCGCCAGGAACTCAGTACCCATCTGCCCCGGATCGCTGCCGAACAGCAGCAGCCGATCCACTCGGCCATTGTTCAGTATTTTCGCGACTACGAACGTTCCGTTATCAGTCGTTTAGATGCCGATATTAAGGCCCGTAAGACGGATTTAGAAACATTACTAGCGCAAAAGCAAGACCAGGAACAGCAGAGCTACCATGAAATGGACCGGCTGCAGGCTGCCCTAAGTCGAATACAGCAGGCTAACGGTGCGATCGCACGACTCTATGCACAAATTGACCATTAGGCTAAAGATAACCATTCGCCGTACCATAAATTCGGTCAATACCTATGACTAGGTGAGCTATGCCCAACTTCAAACCTAACGACGGTCGTCTTTACGCCCCTGCTACCGAGCGCAACCGTGAGGCTATTCTAGAGGTGCTAGAGCGAGTTTTGCCCAACCCAGGAACGGTTTTAGAAATTGCCAGCGGTACTGGCGAACATGCTAGCTTTTTTGCACCAAAGCTAGCTCCCCGACGTTGGTGGCCCAGTGATATTAGTGCCCCCATGCTCAAGAGTATTGCCGCCTGGGCAAAGGTAACTAATGCTCGTTATTTGCTACCGCCTATTGAAATTGATGTATGCATCGAGCCCTGGCCCGTTGAAGCAAATGAAAAACGAGCTATTAATGCGATTATCAACATTAATATGATCCATATTGCCCCCTGGAAAGCCTGTGAAGCTTTGATGGCTGGAGCCGGGCGCATATTACCTGAACAAGGTGTGCTTTACCTCTATGGGCCCTTTAAACGGAATGGAGAGCACACGGCTCCTAGCAATGAGACGTTTGACAACTGGCTAAAAGAACAAACATCTGAGTGGGGAGTGAGGGATTTAGAAGCGGTTGAAGGTGTAGCTAAGGTGCATCAGCTCGTCTTGCAAGAAGTGATTGATATGCCTGCTAATAATCTTTCTTTGGTGTTTCAGAAACAACCATAATTTTAAAGCATAAAAGTATCCCAATTCGCACATTAACTGTCAGACCTCATGTCTGATTTTGCAGTCTGTCATACTGCCTGACAATATTTTCCCCATTAGGATAAAGCCCTGACTACTTACGGATTGAAAATCGGGTTTAGAACATCGTGGAAAAGTCACTGCAGCGCATCATCATTGGAGTTAGCTTTTTCGTTGCCACTGTGATTGTGGCCGTAATCGGCTATGTCGCTGCTGGCTGGGCTTTGATGGATGCCATTTACATGGTAGTAATCACCATCTTTGGGGTGGGCTATGGAGAAGTCAAACCACTGGAGTCGACTAGCCTAAAGGTGTTTACCATTTTGGTCATCATCGCTGGAGTCCTATCGGTAACCTACATCATTTCTGGCATAGTGCAATCCGTAGCAGCTGGGGAAATTCGTCAGGCATTGAGTCTTAAACGTATGAGTGAATCCATTGCAAATTTGAAGGGTCATGTAATCATCTGTGGCTATGGCCGCATTGGGCAGCTACTAGCGCAACAACTTAAGCAAGACGGCCTACCGTTTATTGTGGTGGATGCGGCTCCTCAGCGGGTGAGTCTCGGCCAGGAACAGGGTTATCTGATGCACATGGGTAACGCCACTGACGAAGCCAGTTTAGAAGCTGCTGGTATTCATCGGGCACGGGCGTTGGCTACCGTACTTCCCGATGATGCAGCCAATGTGTTTATTACACTGACGGCCCGCGAGTTAAACAACAACATTACGATTTTGGCGCGAGGGGAGCTGCCGTCAACAGAGAAGAAGCTACGGCTGGCGGGAGCCGATCATGTGGTGTTGCCTGCCACCATTAGCGCAGGCAGAATGGCAAATTTGTTGATCAATCCGGCAGCTGAAGATTTCTTGTCCCAGGGAGAAGGACGGAATGCCCTTAATCAGCTACTGGCAGAGATCGATATTCAGCTCAGCGAATTACCCATTGAACCCCAGTCAAACTTAATTGGGGCCACCATTCGAGATATGGAAACCCAGGGCCATGGCACCTTTATTATTGTTGCCCTGCGACGACAGTCTGGGGAGATTCTTGTGCATCCCAAACAAGATACATTTCTAAACTCTGGTGATGTGCTGATTCTCATGGGACACCAGGGAGACCTACCATCGGTGATCAAACGGCAGCTGGTTAAGCCAGAGCTGCGCTATCGCGGTGCCCGCGTGCGATAGAAACCGGTAGGAATTTTAAGAGTAAAACACGTGCCTTTGCCAGGGCAATGGGCAACGGTCATTCTCCCCTGTAATGCCTCTATGGCAGGCTGCACCTGTTGACAAATGATAGCTGGTTTTTTCCCACAGCCATTATCCCAAACACAGATCACCAAGTAACGCTCTGCCTGCTTAGCCGCCAGCTGTATTTTGCCCACAGCTGGCTTGTTACGTTTTCGGCGCACCACAGGCGGCTCAATGTCCTGAGTAAAGGCATAGCGAACCAGCTGTAAGAGGGGGCTACATAGCTGCTTAACAAGGGCCTCATCAACTAAAATCGCGCTTTTCTTAATTTGTACATTCACTGGTTTACCCTGCTGCTTGGTCAATCGGGCTAGGTCCTGACGGCAATGCTGAAAGACCTTACTAAGTGGCTGCATCTGAGCAGTCAGGGGGGGACCATGATTTTGGGATATCCCCGTCTGGGGCGTTGGCTCAGATATGGGGGCATTGCCCAATTGTTTTAGGGCAACACTGGGGCTCCCTCCCTCGGCCCGATCACCCCGGAGCACCTTTGCTTGGCCAGTGCGATAGTCAGCCAGGGCCAACTGGGCAATCTTTACAGATTGATTGGGGTATTGGTTTAGGGCTGCCAGGGTAGCCTCGGCAATTTCGCCAAACCCCGGTAATCCCAATGATTCTGCTAAGCCAATAAATACTTCTGCTTGAGCCTGTAGCAGCTCTGCTAATACGGCTGGCTGAGGCGTTGTCACCAGGGCATCGCTCAGTTCCTCTAGATACTCACTTACCCCGCTTTCAAACACTGATTGAGTAACATCCACACCCAGCTGCGTAGAGGTGGGTAAATAGCTATTTTGACCAAACCGATCGCCTAAGTTTTCCTGCAGTTTGGAGACGATGTCTGCCATCTTATCTAGAACTTCGCTCTCATTCACTTGAGTCCTGGCTACCTGAGCGGAGAGAAGTAACTTGAGACACCCGTAACCATCAAAAATTAATTCTTCTACGACCGATGTCAGGGACGTATCTGGAACACATAGGGCCTTAAATGCATTCTCCAAGCTTTGAGATGTGGTTTTGATGGCCTCTAACCCGACGGTAGCTGCAGCTCCTTTGAGGGTATGAGTTAGCCGCATCAACGTGTGGACTTTTTGGATACAAAAATCCTGGTGCAGGGTTTGCAGCTCGTGGTTTATCTGCTGAAGCAGCTCGGAGGCTTCTTGTAGAAAATGGGGCGGTGCCTGCGCTATCTGACTGGATGTAATCATGGCTTGGGAAATGGCCGCTGTGGAAGCACAAACGCTCTAATGGAGTGTGTTTAGACCGACGGTGATAGCCTGGAGAAGTAGGCCTGTCTGGGTGGTTCTAAAGGGGCAGGGTTGAGATGTTTCATGGCTACCTTTAAAACCTGTTTTGCCTTGATTGGCTTACCGAGAAAACCAGTTGAACCAACCACTTTGGCCCGCACCCGATCAGGAATGCCATTATTGTTGGTCATTATAATAATGGGCACGTCTTTAAACATCGAGATGCGCCGAATCTGAGCACACAACTCGTAGCCGTTGACTACCGGCATCACAAGATCGAGAAAAATCAGCTGCGGCTTTAGTTCCAAAAGCTTGGGAAGCGCCTTAAGAGGATCGGGAATATTGACATAACGATAGCCTGACCCTTGAAAAATCTCAGCCATCTTTTGGCTATCGGTTGGATTATCGTCAATGTAGACTATTACTGGCCCATTGGGAGATACCCAGCGAGATTTTGAATGATTTAAGGAGTTGGGAACCGCAGAGTTGGATACTTCGTTAACCAAAGAGGGATTTACTAGAGAATGGTTAGCTAAAGAAGGACTGGAAGGAGAGAGCTTTAAGGAAGATTGGGAACCTCTCTGGGGACTTACCTGAGCACTTGCCTGAGGGATTCTTGAAGTCAGGTCATCCACCTGAACCAACTTAATTAAGTCTCGACGGATGTGGGGCACCATGGATTGGGTAAATGGCACCAGGGGCTGCTTGATTTTCACAGCTAAATCTCGCAGAGTTTGGTCACCATTGGCGATCTTTCTAAGCACTCGAAATGTGGCGGGGGATGTTCGTTCTTGCAAGATGTCCGGTTGCACAATCTTAGGAGCCAGATTCGGGCGATAGTCAACAAGATTAGCCTGTTGCCAGTCTTGCCAATCTTGTTGGACCTGTTCCCAAATCGGCTCGCGGTGCAGACCAATGCATGGAAAGTTAGCGCCATTACGGGAACTCACTTTATAAATCAACCGAGGGCCTGATGTTTGAGGTATAAGTGTTGCCCGATGAATAATATCAAATAGAATCTCCGAGATGCAGCCCCTAACAATCTTGGAAAATTGCTCTCGGCTAAACTTCTGGTGCATAACCAGTTGTGCCACTGTCTTGTAATTTTGGGCCTGATGTGCAATCTCCCTAAGCGTCTGTGGCCTTAAATCTGAGGAGTATTTAAGAAACTGTCGATGCCAACGACGTTTTGAATGGATATGAGTATTGGCCCAAACAATTTGCCCAACAAGAAAGTATAAAAACCACTCAGCGTCTTGGTCTGTACCAATGGAGAGCACTCCGGTAAACAGACTCTCTTTTGCTCGCTGAATTCTGTAATCTAGTTCACTAATAACTGACGTTTGTGACATGCTCAAGCGCTACCCCTTGACCAAGGAGAATTTAATACAGATTATGTTGAAGCTTTTAAAGGAACGTCCAAGCTCGCTCCAGCGGTCTAAGAAAGTAATGACTAGTTGAGCCGGGGTATCCATGGCACCTGTGTCTTCCCTTACGAGCATAACCTGCAAATTATGCAGGTTCAAGTCATATTCCTCATTTGAATTAATGTTAGTTGTAAACTCGACTACACATGAGTAATCTTAGTGTAATTTCCGAATCCTAGGATGAAGCTATTGCATAGCTCTGCCTAACTGTAAGTGTTGCAACTTAATGTATTAAGACATTTTGATACATCAAACGACTGAATACGTTGGGCGGTTCGTGCTGCATGTAGCCTTTGCTATTTCCTAGGTTCATTGCGTTTGGATAGTGATTACTTGGGGCGGTGTCGAGTCGGGTGGGTAGCGCAAAATTACATCTACTCTGCGTTTTTCTTGGGGAGCTAGTGTGACGGTTGTCAGGGGATCGGCCTGCTGGCCTCGCAGCTGCACTAGATGACTATTCCGAATGCGCGGCAAACCGCTATCGTCACGATATTTGACTTGGATAGGGCCTCGAAAAAATGTGCTGTTGGGCGGTACTTCAAAAAACTGAAGACCGGCTGTGGAGAGTTTGTCTTCTTTAATCGGGGTTTCAAAGGTGACGGTGACCGTTTTAGGGCTATCGGTGGGATTGTGTAGGGGAAATGCCAGGTTATAGGCTACACCGTAGTTACCATGGGCCTGGTAGGCGGTGTCGTCATAACGTACAAGCATGGGAGCACTTTGATTTTGGCCCGTGCCCAGCTGCCCAACATACAAAGTGCTGATGCCATAGGAAAAGGCTTCCCCCACTGCCGGGATCGTCAGATGCTCATCATTATCGGCATCGGTTACAGTGGCAGTCCAGCTAGCCCCTTTGGCCACACCGGCTACGCGACCGTAGATCACCTGGTCTGGATTGTCAGTAATAGGGGTGGGGGTGAGATCGCGAGGTGTAGACAATCCCGAGGTTTTTAGCAGGGTTTCCCACTGGGCCAGGGATGGAGCCGTTTCATTTTGATTGCCGTCCAGGTTAGCGGCTTTAGCCAGACTGGCCACATAGACCGGTGCATCACTGTGTAGCTCGATCAGGGTGGAGCGCCCATTGATGGGCGGCTCAAACTCAGCCACAGGAATAGGGGCATTGAGCAGCAATGCACTGGCCCCTGGGGCCACCACCAGCTGGGACGGGATCGTTGCCTGACGATATCCCTGGATCAAGTCGCCCATAACACGACTACCCGGTCCTGCAAAGATAGGAGAGCGTGGGGAAAACGGCACAGCACTGGGTAACTGCATAAAGGGGGCATCGGGCTGGCTAAGATAGCTGGCCCCGGCATGCACATTCACCGTGACGGTCTCGACACCAGGGTTATGAACTAAAACCGCCACATACATCGATCTAAGATCGTCGGGATCGGTGGCCTTGTAAACATGGTGGGCGAATACATCAAACCGACCCTCAAAGGCAAAGTGTAAATGGGCCTCTGGCGCTGCCATCCCCTCCGGTGGAAACGTAGATAGCAAAATTCCCGGCTCCCCCACCAGCTCAGGGCTGTTGCTATTAAATACAGGCACATCGTCCAACTGGGCAGGCAATGGCCTAACTTCCTGGGGCCGCACAATCTGCTGTACTGGAGGCGTTTGAGCCATGGGAACGGGGCTAAAAAACATGGGTGAGATCGCTAAGGCAGACCCTCACCCTACCGTATTTAAGTGCTCAACAATCTTCAGAAAGTCAAACTCCACCACTGCCTGGTTTGCTGGAGTTATTAACGGCACATGGACAAATAAAGCAGCCGATTGAAAGGGCTGCTGGTTTAGATGGTCCAGCACCCGATAATAAAGCCGGTTGCAAACAAATTTACCGGCATCGTAGCTAATGCGGGTGTGAATCGTCTTTTGGGTCAATGTCTGCAGATCAATGGGCGTAGCCAGCCGCCGGTCCTGGTAAGTGCCCCACTGTTCCAGGGTAAGAGTGTCCCGCTTTTCCGCCATGCCACAGCAGATCACCACCTTGGGCTGATACTGGACAATGTGAGCGATTACCTGCATCGGAGCCAGGTCAAAATTAACCGGCAGCCAGCGCAGCGGCAGAGCATTGTGGGGTAGCTTCCCTAAAACCCGCTGCAGAAGCACATCGCTGGTATTCTTTGTCTGATGTGCTTTCCAGGGCCGAAAGCTAGTGATTAATAGGGGAGCCATTGCCGTGTACTCGTTATCTAGGAGCCATAGGCTGGGTGCCTTCTAAATTCTAGATTCTAGGCTCTTACACAACCAGAATTTCCCAACTGTAAGTGAACAACCGATACCCCCCTCCCTACCCCATTACCAAAGAACCGAATCCTTCTCAAAATCCAAATTTCAATTTTGATAAAGCACCAGTCCTGCGAGACTTTCCGGTTATGGCCTAACATTATTGAGTTAGTCAGTAACGTGATTCATACCAACACCCGCAGGCAATGACCGCAACTGTCCCCAATTTATCGAGCCAGTACGATCCGTCCCAGACCGAATCCAAGTGGCAGTCCGCTTGGGAAGAGAACGCTGTATTTAAGGCCGATCCCGACCATGATGGGGACCCATTTTGTGTGGTGATTCCACCGCCGAATGTCACCGGTAGCCTACACATGGGCCATGCCTTTGAGAATGCACTGATCGATACCCTGGTGCGCTACCAGCGGATGAATGGCCGCAATACTCTGTGGCTACCGGGCACGGACCATGCCAGTATTGCCGTCAGTGCGATTTTAGATAAGGAACTGCGATCGCAAAACAAAACCCGTAAAGATATCGATCGCGACGACTATCTTGCCCGCGCCTGGCAGTGGAAAGAAGAATCTGGCGGTACCATTGTGGGCCAGCTGCGCAAGCTGGGGGTATCTGTAGACTGGACCCGTGAACGGTTCACCATGGATGAGGGCCTATCCCAAGCGGTACTACAGGCATTTACCAAACTCTACGAAGAAGAGCTGATCTATCGCGGCAACTACATGGTCAACTGGTGCCCTGCTAGCCAGTCCGCCGTATCCGATGTGGAGGTCGAAAACAAAGACGTCGATGGGAACCTGTGGCATTTTCGCTATCCTCTGACCGATGGTTCTGGCCATGTAGAAGTCGCCACCACCCGACCTGAAACCATGTTGGGGGATACGGCAGTCGCTGTAAACCCAGAAGATGAACGTTATCAAAAGATGGTGGGCAAAACCCTGACGCTACCATTGGTGGGTCGAGAAATTCCCATCATTGCCGACAGCTATGTGGACAAAGAATTTGGCACCGGCTGTGTAAAGGTCACTCCGGCCCACGACCCCAATGACTTTGCCATGGGTGAGCGTCATAGTCTGCCCATGATTAATATCATGAACAAAGATGGGTCGATGAACGAAAACGCCGGCAAGTTTGAAGGCCTGGACCGGTTTGAGGCCCGTAAACAGGTGGTCGCTGCCCTGGATGAGGCGGATGCCCTGGTGCGGGTAGAAGATTATCAGCACAGCGTGCCCTATAGTGATCGCGGTAAGGTTCCCATAGAACCGTTACTGTCCACCCAGTGGTTTGTTAAAATTCGTCCCCTGGCTGACAAGGCTCTGGATGCCCTGGATAATCACCAGTCTCCCAAATTTGTACCTGAGCGCTGGACCAAGGTTTATCGCGACTGGCTGGTGAACCTGCGGGACTGGTGTATCTCTCGTCAGCTATGGTGGGGGCACCAAATCCCGGCTTGGTATGCAGTTAGTCAAACCAATGGCGAAATTACAGACACCACCCCATTTTTTGTAGCTGCTTCTGAAGACGAAGCCAGAGCAAACGCCACTGAGCAGTTTGGTAAAGGTGTTGAGTTAAAACAAGATCCAGACGTGTTAGACACCTGGTTCTCCTCAGGTCTGTGGCCTTTTTCCACCATGGGCTGGCCCGATGAAACCGCCAAAGATTTTCAGGCCTACTATCCCACCACCACCCTGGTCACCGGGTTTGACATTATCTTCTTCTGGGTGGCTCGTATGACCATGATGGCCGGGCACTTTACCGAAACTATGCCCTTTGAAACCGTATATATCCACGGGTTGGTGCGGGATGAGAAAAACCAGAAAATGTCCAAATCCAAGGGGAACGGCATTGACCCGTTGGTGCTAATCAACAAGTATGGCACCGACGCCCTGCGCTACACCCTGATTCGTGAAGTGGCCGGGGCCGGTCAAGATATCCGCCTGGACTACAACCGTAAAACTGACGAATCCTCTTCAGTAGAAGCCTCTCGCAACTTTACCAACAAACTGTGGAACGCCTCCCGGTTTGTGATGATGAATCTGGGCGGCAAGACCCCGGCAGACCTGGGTGAGCCAGACATCGCCAAGCTAGAACTGGCGGACAAGTGGATTCTCTCCAAGTTTAATCAAACCATCACCCAGACCCGAGACTATCTTGACAAGTACGGCATGGGTGAAGCCGCTAAGGTGCTATATGAATTTATCTGGGGAGACTTTTGTGATTGGTATATCGAACTGGTAAAACCTCGTCTCTATGGCAAAGACGAAGCATCTAAACTGGTAGCCCAACAGACCTTAGCCTTTGTGCTGGATGGCATTCTAAAGCTGTTGCATCCGTTTACCCCCCATATTACAGAGGAAGTGTGGCACACCCTTACCCAGGTAGGAGACGACAGGTATCTGGCGGTGCAGCCATACCCAATGGTACGGCCTGAGTTGGTGGATACTGAACTAGAAAAAGACTTTGACCTGTTAATCGGCACCATTCGCACCATCCGCAATCTGCGAGCAGCTGCCGGTGTAAAACCATCCGCTAAGATTGAGGCAATTCTCAAGACCGATGATGCTAATGAGGTGCGCATTCTTAACGCCACCCAGAAGTATCTAAAGGGTGCTGCCAAGGTGGAAACTCTCACCATTGGTGGAACAACATTGACACCTACGGCGGAGACAGTCACCGTTGCAGAAACAGCGGGTGAAACAACTCCAGAAAACCTGGCAGAGTCTAATGAGGCCGGACTTCCTGAGATTGATTGGGGAGATGGAGTAGAGGCCATTCAAACCCTATTAAAGCACCCGCTTGGCTATGCCAATCAGGCATACAACGTAGCAAAGAAGCCTGCATCGATTGTTTTATTGCTATTGCTTACGGGGCTTGGCATCAGGTTAGCAGCAGCGGTGATCGCTGGCATCAATACCCTACCGCCAGTTGGACGATTCTTTCAGATGATTGGTGTGGGCTATACAGCCTGGTTTGGAGGTCGCTACATTCTCAAAGCAAACAATCGTCGACAGCTTTGGGAAAATGCTACCGGTTTCTGGGATGAGGTCGTTGGCTATGTGAGAGTTGACGATACTCAACCAGACACTGCCCTGGGTACGGCATCCCAGGCTAGTAGCATTGCACCGTCAGATACCCGACAGATGTTTGCCGGGGTATTTGGCACAGTGCAGGTGCTGATCCCCCTAACGGGTCTGGTAGATGTGGACGCCCTCAAGCAAAAATTAGAGAAATCTCTTGCCAAGGTGGAAGGAGAGATTAAATCAATCAATGGTCGCCTGGGTAATAAAGGCTTTGTGAATAAGGCTCCTGAGCATGTGGTACAAGAAGCACGAGACTCGTTAGTAGAAGCAGAGACTCAGGCAAAACTACTGCGAGAACGATTGGCAATGCTGTAGATGCAATAGGAAAATAGTGTATGAAAACGAAAAATCACCCTTAAGGGTACTATCGAAGCCTCCTGCTAAATTCCATACTTTTAGTAAAGGCTGAGGCATGTCATTTTAAAAAATGAAGATAGACCCCGATGATACGCTGGCTACTTTAACGGTTTCTTCAGCATTAGAGAAAATAGAGTTACTTAGCCATCAGTCTCTAAGTAGCACAGGAGCATGGCA
Source organism: Cyanobacteria bacterium P01_F01_bin.13 (assembly GCA_039191365.1). Taxonomy (GTDB): domain Bacteria; phylum Cyanobacteriota; class Cyanobacteriia; order Phormidesmidales; family Phormidesmidaceae; genus Leptothoe. Next base: position 31,650 of record JBCCXQ010000025.1, read on the forward strand.
GCCCTATGCCATCTTGACCCACTGTGCCCAGAGTGTTGAATGTTCCATGCTGGGCTACCCCATCCAGCAACATGAACTCTACAAAGCAACCATCGGCAAGTTAGCATTCTCAATATTTTCTACAATCGGTTATATGAAACATCCCCTGGATGAGCCGATTCCAGGGGCTCCAGAATTAGACGCTAATGGTCGATTGGAAAAGGTCTTAGAGCGTCTGAAGAACGCATACATTAACTTCGAGCAGTACACAGGGCCACTAGCTCCCCATTTCACCTATGGAGAGTTATCGAAAGAGGACTATACTCGTGCCCATGTGATGCATTTGAATAATCACCTGGAGGAGATACGGGAGTATCTGACTTAGAAAGCGAGTAATACATTATGGCCACCGATGGATGCATTTGTCGATTACGTGTCAGGCTAACTGCCGTAATCTAAGGCTTTCAGAAATATCTATTATTCTAACTAACCTGGCAGATGCAATAGAACTGTTAACCCAAGCCCAGAGAGGATTTTTATTATGTTTGATAATTTTTGGCACAAATTACCGACTCCTCTGGCACTAGTACAGCTATTAACCTTTCGAAATCGGCTAAGGGAAGAAAACCTGCACGATACCTCCCAACTTCCAGACAGTGATAAATTACCTAAGCCACAGCCAATGGCCGATGGTAGCCACCTGATAACACGGACGGCAGACGGGAGCTTTAATGATTTAGAGCAGCCGCAGATGGGGATGGCCGGTACTCGCTTTGGTCGGAATGTGGCGTTGGGGGCGGTCGAAGCAGAAGAGGCTCCTAAGCTGATGACACCGAACCCCCGGGTGGTCAGTCGCACCTTGATGACACGCGATCGCTTTCAGCCTGCCACGATTTTAAATCTGTTGGCGGCGGCGTGGATTCAGTTTGAAAACCATGATTGGTTTTCCCATGGTGATAATGAACCCGATGATAAGCTTGAGATTCCGTTAGAACCGGGTGATCCCTGGCCAGAGGAGCATCGCCCCATGGCGGTGGGTAAAACTCTGGCGGATAAGTCTCGACCGGACGGGGCAAGACCGAAAACGTTTATTAATACGGTCACCCACTGGTGGGATGGGTCTCAGGTATATGGAAGCGATCCAGAGACTATTGATAGTTTGAGATCGCACATTGACGGCAAACTGATTATTCAAGATGACGGCCTGTTGCCCATTGATCCCGAAACGGGCCTGGATACTACTGGCTTTAATGATAACTGGTGGATCGGTCTGGCTATATTACATACTGTATTCGCTAAAGAACACAATGCCATTTGCGATCACCTCAAGCAGGAATACTCCCACTGGTCTGATGATGTTTTATTCAACCATGCCCGGTTGATCAATGCAGCCCTGATGGCCAAAATCCACACGGTGGAGTGGACCCCTGCAATTTTGCCCCTACCGGCGACGGATATTGCCCTCAATGTAAACTGGTCAGGCTTCTTGGGAGAAGACCTGAAGCAGGTATTAGGCAGTGTTGGCGAAGGTGAGCTAACGGATTTATTATCGGGGATTATCGGGTCTGAAACCGATCACCACACCGCTCCCTACTATTTGACCGAGGAATTTGCGTCTGTGTATCGGATGCACCCGCTGATTCCCGATGAGCTACAGTTTTATTCTTTAGAGAATAATCAGCCACTGCAGTCTGCTGACTTCTTTCAGATGTCAGGCAAACGCAGTCGGGCCTTACTGGAGTCAATCTCTCTTCCAGATTTATATTATTCCTTTGGCATCTCCCATCCTGGTGAGATCAGCCTCCACAACTATCCCCGCGCTCTACAGCAGTTGGTGCGGGATAATGGGGAAGTACTTGACTTGGCAGCGGTGGATATATTGCGCGATCGCGAACGGGGCGTACCCCGCTATAATCGCTTCCGTGAACTGATTGGCAGACCCCGTGTTAGGTCTTTTGAGGAGATTAGTAGTAACAGGCAATGGGTCGAGGAAATGCGTCAGGTATACAACAACGACATTAATGCTGTTGACCTGATGGTGGGACTGTTTGCAGAAGATAAACCCGACGGCTTTGGCTTTAGCGATACGGCATTCCGTGTGTTTATCTTGATGGCATCTCGACGCCTTAAGAGCGACCGGTTCTTCACCCAGGACTACAGAGCTGAAGTGTATACTCAACTTGGCTTAGACTGGATTGCCACCAATACTATGGTGACTGTATTACTCCGTCATTTTCCCAAGCTGGGACCAACACTATATGGCATCAACAATGCCTTTAAACCGTGGCGACGTGTAGGAATTTAGATAAGTACGTATGACTAAGCCAATTGAAATTTTCTTTTCCTACTCCCATAAAGATGAGTCATTTCGAGAACAACTTGAAATCCATCTTTCAATGCTTAAACGTCAGAATTTGATTAAACCCTGGCATGATCGGATGATTACTGCTGGAGACGAGTGGAAAGGGGAAATTGATAAAAATTTAAATTCTGCAGATATTATTTTGTTGTTAGTGACGGCGAATTTCCTCGCATCTGATTACTGCTACGATATCGAAATGAAACGTTCACTAGAACGCCATGAAATAGGTGAAGCCTGTGTGATACCTATTATCCTGACTCCTGTGGAAGGTTGGGCCTATTCACCATTTTCAAAACTTCAAGTGCTTCCAAGAGATGGAAAACCTGTAACGAGATGGGATGATGCCGATGAAGCGTTTGTTAATGTGGCACGAGGTATTAGAAAGTCCATTAACTTACTCTCAACAACCTCAGATGAGCTAACTTCTAATGAATACAGTAACTTTTTGGAAAAAGTTCCAGACAATCAGACTGTCAGTACGTTAGAAACATTAGAAGAAGTAGTTCCAGATGATTGGTTTTCACAAAAATCATCACGTGTTAGTCGATTTTTTCAATCTTTATTCGATGATAAATAGTTAAGCATTGGCTGTCTCTTAGTGCCCATGGATAGCTCTTCTTTCAAATTTAAAAATACAAACCCTTGGCTATATGGTGTGCTGGGTATTGGTATTAATAGCTTATTAGCTTTTGGTCTTCCTACTTACGTCTTCGAAGCGCGCTATATCCCGACCGGTGCAATGCAGCCTACGTTAGAGCGTGGGGATCGTTTACTGATCGAAAAATTTAGTTATCTCTTCAGAGAGCCAAAGCGAAAAGATATCATTGTTTTTCCCCTTCCAGAAGGATTACTGCAAGACGACACTAAAGATTATGCGGTTATATTTCGGATAATTGGACTTCCTGGAGATACAGTTGAGATATTCGATGGCACTGTTTTCATAAATGCTAACGCGCTAGACGAAGACTATATTCTTGAACAGCCAAACTACAGATGGGGTCCTGAAGTTGTTCCAGTGGGTAGTTATTTCACGCTTGCAGACAATCGTAACAATAGTTTCGATGGACATGCTTGGGGATTTGTTGACAAAGACAATATTATCGGTCGTTCCGTTTTTCGTTTCTGGCCTCTTCAGAGAATTGGTAAGTTGGAGTAATTTGTTGCTTAGCTAAAGATCATTTTTCTATTTAAATACTATGAACCGTAATGTAAAAGGTGAAGTAAAGATTCAACCTAGCATTCTTGCAAGAGCTGTCAAAAATGATCCAGAAGCTCTCAAAATCATGTTTAGACAGTTTATTCCTGAAGATGAAGAAATTCATCTGGTTCAATATTTAGGACTCAAGGGAATATGGGGAATAGGAGAATATAGTTTTGCCTGTTTGACCAATCGCCGTGTTGCCGATATCAGTCTGGGGCGTTTTAGCGAAGTTATTTATCAAGATGGGTATCTGGAATTCATTAATAGCAGTGTTCTGTATCAACCCTCTAAGCTAGCACTGTATCTTTTTATCGTGACTTGGCTTGTTCTCGGTTTTGTAATTGCATTAATCATTAGTTATCTGGTGCTGATTTCTTTAGATACAGCATTTAGTTTTATTACTGTTGTACTTCTGCTTACGATTGTTATCGTTGTGGTTCCCTATTTAGTCAAGTTTTACTATGGAACTGTCAAATGTGGAATTGTTTTTTGGATTAGGGAAGGAGTCCCTATTTATATTTTTTCCAATCGAAAATTTATCAAACGGGCAAATACGCTGTGCCGTGCTCTAACCATATCCAGAGAGAAGCGACTTAAAATAATCCAAGAACGTTGAATCCATTGAATTTTAATAGTATTTAGCCTTATTGTTTATCGATAGAAAAAAGTACCCATTGGGGTACCCCTAGATTGGTCTAAAGTATTCCATCCTGGGTATACGCAGATGGTCTTTCAACTATGTAGAGTTCATCTTTAGGGGTATGTCTCTATGAATCCTATGCTGATTGGAATTTCGACCTGCATTGTCGTGGCTCTGACCGCTGCATTTTTTCCACTGGGCCTGCCGATTTTAGGGATAATTTTGGTTGCGATCTCATGGCGTAATTTCCTCAAACAATGTGAGCATAAAGCCAGAATCGAAGCAGACATGTACAGCGCCCTCAATAAAGGCGTCACCTATGCCGGACAAGGCGATTACCCAAACGCAATTAAGGCATTCGACATCGCATTGGATCGACCACCTCGCACTTTGAACAGATTCCCCCACATAGCCGAAACCTACTACAATCGCGGCGGTGTTCATTATCTCATGGGAAACTTGTTCGATGCCCTACAAGATTACGATCAAGCCATTGACCATAAACCCAAGTATGTGGATGCCCTAATCAACCGAGGTCCTGTCCACGCCGAACAGGGCAATTACCAGGCTGCATTGGCAGATTATCAAACAGCCATGCAGCTAATGTCTGATTTATCCCCTGATTTATCCATCGTTTACCATAATTCAGGCAATGCCTATGAAGCCTTGGGAGATGCGGAGAACGCTATCGAAAGCTACAGTCAAGCAATTCGTCTAAATCCCAGATATATCGATGCATATACTGCCCAGGGCCTTTTATACATCAAGCTGCAAAACTATACCCAGGCAATTAAACATATGAGTCACGTTATCCAACTACAGCAAGAGAATGCAGGAGAGTCTCCTGGCCTGGCTCGTTTAGAAGCAAAACGTGAACATGTTTTTTACCATAGAGGTAACGCCTATTTTCAGAAAGGTGATTATGCAGATGCCATTAAGGATTACACTCAAGTGATTCAACTGAATCCAGAGGTGATCTCTGCCTATGAATATAGAGGGATAGCCCACTGCTATCTGGGTAACAATCAAAACGCCCTGGACGATTTTTCTCACGTTGCTAACTCAGACCCATCAGGCAACACCCACTATAACCATGCCATTATTCAGTCCTTGATGGGCATGAAGAAAGAAGCCCTCGCCAGTGTGAATGAAGCCTTGAATCTAGATGAGAATGTTATCCCAGCCTACTATTTTCGATGGAATCTCCGCTATGACTTAGACAATCAGCAGATTGACCTAGAAGACCTGCAGCGAGCCGAGGCCCTTGAAATGGAGAAAATTAATGTGATATATGAATATGATGCCCATGGTTTTTATCAGCGGGGATTAGCCAGACTTCGCAGAGGTAATCGCCAAGGTGCAATTACTGACATGGAAAAGGTTATACAGGTTTGCCAGAATCTTCAGTACTTTACCTTTTATCAAAAAGCTGAACAAACGTTGCTTGAGATTCAAGACTCGACGTAAGTCCGATTTTGAGGATAGAATCCCATGCAGGCACTCGATAATCTTGCTCTGGCTCAACGCAGTTACTCAAAAAGCAATACGATGAAGGCTATTGTCCAGGATGAATACGGTTCGACCGATATCTTGAGGTTGAAAGATGTGGAGAAGCCAGTCCTGGAAGATAATCGGGTCTTAGTGCGCGTTTATGCGTCCTCTGTAAATGCCGGAGACTGGCATTTGATGAGGGGTACACCATTTCTTATTCGTCTGATGTTTGGAGGGATTTTTAAGCCTACGCTTAAGACCCTGGGGTCTGATGTGACAGGACACGTGGAAGCTGTTGGCAAAGATGTTACGCAGCTTCAAGTGGGCGATGAGGTCTTTGGTGATGTGTCCGAATGTGGATTTGGTGCCTTTGCTGAGTATGTTTCGGTGCCAGAGGCCACACTGGTGTTAAAACCGGCTAACATACGTTTTGAGGAAGCGGCCGCCATTCCTGCCGCTTCTCTGGCCGCCTTACAGGCGGTGCGTGATTTTGGGCAACTTCAACCCGGGCAGAAGGTTTTAGTCCATGGGGCCTCCGGTGGTGTGGGGTCGTTTGCGGTGCAGATTGCCAAAGCGTTTGGAGCGGAGGTAACGGGGGTATGTAGTACCAACAAAGTGGAGATGGTGCGATCTCTAAATGCAGATCACGTCATTGACTACACCCAGACAGACTGCACTCAAACTGGGCCATATGACCTGATTATTGATGCAGCCGCTTACCGCTCAGTCTATGACTTTTTGCCTGCCCTAAAATCAGAGGGAACCTATGTCATGGTTGGTGGTTCCACTGCTCGATTTTTCCAAGTACTGTTTCTCGGCCCCTGGATTGCAAAGACCCGTCACTACAACGTGAAATGTCTGGCGACAAAACCCAATCAGAATGATCTTGCTACTATTAGAGACCTGGTTGTTGCTGGAAAAATCACCCCCTTTATCGATCGACGCTATCCCCTAAGCGAAGTCCCCGATGCTATCCGCTATATCGAACAGCGACAGGTAAAAGGAAAAGTTGTCATCACCCTCTAATGCAAAAAGTCTCTTGTTTGTGCCAAATTCGTTTACGGAAAGGATGGAATGGACTACCCACTGATATGGCTCATTATGGGTGTTTCTGGTTCAGGAAAAACTGTTGTCGGACGTCTTCTGGCGGAGCGATTAGACTGTGACTTTTTAGAGGGTGACTGGCGACATCCCTGGCAAAATATTCAAAAGATGCAGTCACAGCAGCCCTTAGAGGATGGCGATCGTGGCCAATGGCTGTTGGAAATAGAGGAAGACATGGGTCGGGCCATTGCTAAAAATCGGGAGACGGTGATCACCTGTTCCGCTCTCAAAGCATCCTATAGAAAACAACTGACATCTTTAGAACGAGTCCAACCGGTGTGGCTTAATGTCTCAAGGGCAGACCTGCAGCGAAGGTTACAGAGACGAACAAATCATTACATGCAACCTGAAATGCTGACTAGTCAATTAGCTGCATTTGAACCCATTAGTCCTAATGAAAATTTGATCACTATAGATGGTCGTTTACTGCCCACCAAGATTGTTGATGAATTGTTGAGTCAGGCAACCTGGCTGTATCCAGATCTAGAAAAGCCTTGGTGGGAAAGGATAAAGCAATAATTTTGCTGCAGAGACCTTGTATATAACGTCTGTACATCCAAAAATTTTAACTAGCCCTAAATGCTTTGGGGCTCATTCCAGTCACTTGACGAAACTGTTTGCTTAAATGACTGTGACTGTTGAACCCGCACTCTAACGCAATGTCAACAATTAAGCGGTCCGTTTGTTTCAGCAGTTGTTTGGCCCGTTCCACCCGTTGTTGTACTAAATATTGGTGGGGAGAAATGCCGATGGACTGCTTAAATAAACGACTAAAGTGAAATTGACTCATATCTAGTAGCTGGGCCAGGTTTGCCAGCTTAATCTCGTGGTCGAGATGGGCGTCGATATAATCTAACACTCGCCGTAGCTGATGCTGGGGAAGACCACCCTCATAGGTGGGGATCGATGGTTGGGTGGTGGCGTACTGTCTGAGTAAATTGACGGCCAGAACATTAGCTAGCGAATCCAGGTACAGTCTATTACCTGATGTATTCTGGTTTAGCTCACTGAGGAGCATCATGGCAATGGGTTCAATCTGGGGATTATGGGTTTGAAATTGGGGGAGCAGGTGGATGCGATCGCAATCCTGCTCAATTGTCTCCTGGGCTACACGTCTTAGAAACTCATCCGTCAACTGAATTTCTAAGCCATGTTCATCCCCTGCCCATCGAACGAACAGTGGCGTATTGGCCGGAACAATAGTGATGTCGCCTCTTTTATACAGTCCCGTGTGGGTCTTGCCATCCTGCGCCTGCAAATAGTGAATAGGTCGAGGTGCAAGGGACATAAACAGCGTATGCCCATGCTCGCAGTGGTAATTGCATTCGCCAGCCGGATTTATCAGCTGTGCTACACGAACAGGTTCCACACCCTGGTCAGATATAGAACTTTTTTGAACCGGTTGTATGGCAGATTCTTGCACAGGGCTAGTCAAAAATGGTTACTTTCAAATACTTAAATTATATAGATGAACTGAATTTAGTCGACTGAATCTGCTGAGACAGCTTGAGGATTAGATGATAGAGAGCTTGCTCAGAGTTGTTCAGAAAGTGTCAACTTCACTTTTTTTCTTCTTCTCTTTCACAATATCTATCAACTTAAACTTTCAGAAAATCTTCTACTGAGAATATTGCTATAGACTACGATTAGCACATGAGCAAAAGTATTTTTTATACTTGCAGAGTTTATCAAGCACTTTAAGGAATACAGATTTAGATGCGTTCTAATATATTCAAAAAGACTATTAAATGGTCATGAAAAATACAGAACGTATATTAGAACCATGTAAGTCTGCATAATTTAGTTTAGTTGATCGTAGCTCTAATAAATCTAGCTTTCTACTTTTTTAGAATAGCGATATTCAGTCCATACACACAATCCATTGATATACATATGTTTACACGCATATTATAGGATAGTAAGTTAAGATACATTATTGATGCTCAATCTTAATTTTCAAATTTGTTAAGCAAGTTTATTAAATAAGCTTTCTAACTTCTTAGCAGATGCTTTTTTTTTCGAAGAATAATTGACTCTCAGTGCCGAGCATATAAGTGTTTATTCGCATCACCTTAGAATTGTTGACAAGTAAAGGTTCAGAAGAAACATGAGTCAACATCATGAATTTGAATATTTCGGTAGGAGTTTAGAAGATATCTCTGATGCTGGAAATTCTATCGTGGGTTATCGCCCTAATTTAGAAGAAGAAACCCAGATCGAGAGAACGAATAGGCGTATAGCGGAAAATTTTTCTGAATATCTGAGAATTAGCGAAAAGGAGTATTCCACAAAGCGGGAAATCAGATCGTAGATGACTGTGTATCAATAGACACCTAATAAAAAAGCTCTGCGGCAAAGCCCAGAGCCCGGTATCGTACCCTTGCAAATCAAAAGTTAGGGAAACGATGAGTCACACTA